>JAVKSW010000067.1:0-9875 GCA_039583505.1 Bryobacteraceae bacterium
CCGTTGGTTCCTCGCCGGTTCCTCGATGGAAGAGAGTGACGTCAACTCTCCGAACGCTGAGTCTATCCTGCGCCAGGTACTTTACGGCAATCGCTACTTTCGAAAAGAGTTCGGTGAGACCAGCGCGGAGTACATGCTACCCGACTGCTTCGGCTTCCCTGAAACGCTTCCTGGTCTCCTGGCGCATGCCGGCATCAAAGGCTTCTCGACTCAGAAACTGACCTGGGGGTCCGCTGCCCTGGTCGGTGGACCCGGTTCACCTGAAGACACGCCCCGCGGCATTCCCTTTAACGTAGGACTTTGGGTCGGCCCGGATGGAAATAGCGTGATCGCCGCGCTGAATCCCGGGAGCTATTCGGGCGATGTGGGCTTCGATCTCAGCAAAGCACCCGTGGTCCCTGCCGGAGAGAAGCTGAACGATAACGGCAACGATCCGGAAGACTGGGTCAAACGTATCGGCCTGGATGGAAATACCAGCGGATTGTTCGCGGACTACCACTATTACGGAACCGGCGACACGGGCGGAGCGCCTCGCGAGGAATCGGTCAAGTTAATTGAAGCCATCGTCACAAAGAGCGACACTGTTCTGCCGGGACCGGAGCAGCGATGGTCCAGGCGGTGGCACGCCAGCGCCGCCGCTGCTCCCGTGAAAGGTTCCGCAGTAGCAGTGGGAGATGGGCCGGTCCAGGTCATCTCCTCGACGGCGGAACAGATGTTCCTGGACATTGCGCGATCGGGCAGGCAGGAGGGCCTGCCGAAATATCACGGCGACCTCGAATTAACCAATCATTCGGCCGGTTCGCTCACCTCCGAGGCTTACCAGAAGCGCTGGAACCGGAAGAACGAATTGTTGGCGGATGCAGCCGAGAAGGCATCGGTTGCGGCCGCCTGGCTGGGAGGCCGAACCTATCCCCAGGAGCGTTTGAATAGCGCCTGGACGCTCGTCATGGGCGGTCAATTCCACGACATTATGGCCGGAACTGCCACCCCTAAAGCCTACGAGTATTCCTGGAACGACGACGTGATCGCCATGAATCAGTTTGCCGAAGTGCTGACGAGCGCAACGGAAGCGGTGGCGTCGGAGTTAGACACTCGGGGGAAGGGTGCGCCGATTGTGATCTACAATCCGCTTGCCAGGGAGCGCGAGGACGTAGTGGAGGCGGACCTGCCTGCGGGAGAGACATCCAAGTCGCTTCGCGTGAGGGGACCCGACGGCCAGCTCGAGCCCGCGCAGATCGAGGGAGACAAAGTTCTATTCCTCGCGAAAGCGCCATCATCCGGCTACTCCGTCTATGGCGTGGAGCCCGGGCGCGCTGCATCCAAGAACTCCGAACTGCGTGTGACTGACCATTCGCTCGAAAATGCACGTTATCGAGTCACTCTCGATGCAAACGGAGACGTTGCGAGCATCTTCGATAAACAGCTCGCCAAAGAGCTCCTCGCCTCGCCATTGCGCCTGGCTTTCCAAGATGAAAAACCGCAGCAATGGCCGGCCTGGAATATGGATTGGGCCGACCAACAGAAGCCGCCTCGCGCCTATGTATCGGGACCGGCGCAGATCCGCATCTCGGAAAACGGTCCGGTGCGCGTCGCCCTAGAGGTATCGCGTGAATCGGAGGGTTCGAAGTTTGTCGAAACGGTGCGCCTTTCCGCGGGGGATGCCGGCAATCGCGTTGAATTCGGAAACGCGATCGATTGGAAGAGTAGCGAAGCTGCGCTTAAAGCCACTTTCTCTCTCACCGCCTCTAATTCTGTCGCCACATATAACTGGGACACTGCGAGCATTGAACGCGGTAATAACGACGAACACAAATTCGAAGTACCCTCCCATCAATTCATAGACCTCACAGACAAGACCGGAACTTATGGAGTAACTATCCTGACGGATTGTAAAAACGGTTCCGACAAACCGGCCGACAATACTCTGCGGCTTACTCTCATCTACACACCAGGTATCAGCAATAACGGCCGCGCCTATAGCGATCAGGCCACGCAGGACTGGGGACATCACGAATTTATGTACGGACTCGCCAGCCATTTCGGCGACTGGCGGAACGGAGAAACCGATTGGCAAGCCTTGCGCCTGAACCAGCCGCTGATTGCCTTCGAAACGCAGCGCCATGGCGGCGCGCTGGGCAAGCAATTGTCTTTGGTCCGAGTAAGCAGCAGTCGAGTGCGAGTAATGGCGCTCAAGAAAGCAGAAGACGGCAGCGAGTTCATTGTGCGCCTGGTGGAGGCCGATGGCAGAAGTCAGTCCGCCGTTCACGTTGCGTTCGCCGCACCGGTCACATCGGCTCGCGAAGTAAATGGCCAAGAGCAGGCGATCAGCGATGCGCGGGTTGAAAACGGAGAAATCGTAACCGCGTTTAAGCCTTACGAGATCCACACCTTTGCGCTTCAGCTAGGTCCGCCCCCGGTCGGCGAAGCGCAGCCGCATTCGCAATCGGTCACGCTTCCTTTCGATCGTAATGTTGTCAGCACCACCGGTAGCAAATCGAATGGGGGCTTCGATGCGGAAGGGCGCGCTTTGCCGGCTGAGATGCTGCCCTCCGAAATCGAGTATGGCGGTATTCGATTTGCGTTAGGATCCGCTCGCGCCAACGCGGTCACGGCGAAAGGTCAGCAGATCTCGCTGCCCGCAGGATCTTTCAATCGCGTCTACATCCTCGCCGCAGCTGACGGCGATCGATCCGGAATCTTCAAACTCGGTGACAATCCGGTCACTCTGAACGTGGAGGACTGGGGCGGCTACATCGGGCAATGGGACGATCGAACCTGGACGGTAAAGCAAGTGCCGACTCAGTGGCGTCCGCTCCCGCCTGACGTCAAGCCCGACAGCGATCAGGGCAAGGCCATTTTGAACCGTCAGCGCGAACATCCCACGCACGACGAGATGGAGTACACCGGGTTGAGGCCGGGATTCATTAAACGCGCGCCCTTGGCTTGGTACGCTTCTCACCGCCATACCGCCACCGGAGAAAACGAGCCGTATTCGTATTCCTATCTATTTGCTTACGAGCTCGACCTGCCTGCGGGTGCTAAAACCCTGACCTTGCCCAACGAGGAAAGCGTGCGCGTACTCGCGGTGACAGTGGCGGATGGGGAAGCCTGGATTTCTCCAGCTCAGCCGCTTTACGACACTCTTGGCAGGTGAGTCCTCTCCTGCTTAACTCTAAAGAAGGGGTTCCTAAAGCAAGAAAAAACGCGGTTCGGACAAAGAATGCCCGTAACCGCGTTTTATTCGAGCCTTATTCGGCAGGTATGTTACTTGCTGGAAGTGCTGGTGGAGGTCGTGCTGCTCATCGTGTCGGACGAACCCTTCTTGTGCTTTCGGTTCTTCCTGCTTGACTTGGTGGTGGTGCTGGTGCTGCCGGTAGAGGTGTTTTGGGCGAACACGGCACCGACGGGAAGCAGCGAAAGGCCCAGGGTGGCGATCATGATCTTCTTCATTTTTGGGAATATCTCCTTATTTACTTGCGTGATAGCACTAAGTGCTTTCATGAGTATAATCTCAAACCGAGGGTGAAGGAGTCCTGAAGCCCACATTAAACTTGATTTAATGTGATTCGCCTAATGTTATCAATGACATGGCGGGAAGGCAGCCCATCTGAAAGTATTAGGCCTCTCAGTCCGGAGGGCTACAACCGGCAGATCAGCAGCTCCCGTTCATAGACCATCTCGGGCGGCAGGTGATCGTGCAGATCGATGAAGAGTTCTTCGTGCCCGATCACCTCGGAGCGCCAAGCGGTGTCGTCGAAAGCCTCCAGCTCGTCGAAGCTGGCCTTGGGGAAATCGAGCCCGCGCCACTCGATGTCTTCGTAACGGGGCATCCAGCCGATGGGGGTCTCGCGGCCGGCGGCGCGACTGCGCGCGCGATCCACAATCCACTTCAGCACGCGCATGTTCTGGCTGAAGCCTGGCCAGATGAACTTGCCCTCGGCGTCTTTACGAAACCAGTTCACGTGAAAGATGCGCGGGGTGGCGCTCAGCGAGCGCTGCATCGTGAGCCAGTGGCGGAAGTAGTCGCCCATGTGATAACCGCAGAACGGGAGCATAGCCATGGGGTCGCGGCGCACTTTGCCCACAGCGCCGGCGGCGGCAGCGGTGGTTTCCGAGCCCATGGTGGCGCCGACGTAGACGCCGGCGCTCCAGTTGAACGCCTGAAAGACCAGAGGCGTAGTGGTCGCGCGGCGGCCGCCGAAGATGAAGGCGCTGATAGGGACGCCGGATGGGCTCTCCCAATCGGGATCGATGGAAGGGCATTGCGCTGCCGGGGCGGTAAATCGGGCGTTCGGGTGAGCTGCTTTCCTGCCGGTTTCTTTGCCGATCTGGGGAGTCCACGGATTCCCCTGCCAATCCAGGCATTCGGCAGGAGGTTCCGGCGTGAGTCCCTCCCACCAGACGCCGCCGTCCGGGGTGAGCGCGACATTGGTGAAGATCGTGTTCTTCGACAGAGTAGCAATGGCGTTTGGATTGGTCTTGGGTGAGGTGCCCGGAGCGACGCCGAAGAAACCGGCCTCCGGATTGATGGCGCGCAATTCGCCGCTTTCGTCGGGCTTGATCCAGGCGATATCGTCGCCCACGGTCCAGACCTTCCAGCCCTCAAAGCCTTCGGGCGGGATCATCATGGCGAAATTGGTTTTACCGCAAGCACTGGGGAAGGCGGCTGCGACATAGGTCTTCTCGCCGTGCGGGTCCTGGACGCCGAGGATGAGCATGTGCTCGGCCATCCACCCCTCGTCACGCGCGATATTGGAGGCGATCCGGAGTGCGAAGCATTTTTTCCCAAGCAGCGCGTTGCCGCCGTATCCGGAGCCATAGGACCAGATTTCCCGCGTCTCAGGGAAGTGGACGATATATTTTTCGTCATTACAAGGCCACGGAACATCCTTTTCTCCGCGCGCGAGCGGAGCGCCGACGCTGTGCATGCAGGGAACGACTCGTTTGATGTCCTTGTCAATCTCGCGGAAAACGGGGAGTCCGATGCGCGCCATGATACGCATGTTCACCACGACGTAAGGAGAATCGGTGAGCTCCACGCCGATCTGCGACATGGGGCTGTCGAGAGGGCCCATACTGAAGGGCAGCACATACATGGTTCGTCCGCGCATACAGCCCTTGAACAGGGACTTTAATTTCCTGCGCATCTCGAACGGGTTGACCCAATTGTTGGTCGGGCCGGCAGTGTCCTTGGAGAGCGAGCAGATAAACGTGCGATCTTCGACGCGCGCGACATCGCTCGCATCCGAGCGCGCGTAGTAGCAGCCCGGCCAAAGCTTTTGGTTCAGCTTGATGAGCGTGCCGCCGGCCATCATCTGCGCGCAAATCGAGTCGTACTCTTTCTTGGAGCCGTCGACCCAGTGGATGGCCGAAGGCTTGGTGAGATCCGCCATTTTTTCCACCCAGCGGATCAAGTGTTTGTTCGTGCTCAACGGAGCGCCGGAGGTACTGGTCTTCATACAGGGAGCAATTCATTACTGTACAGTGAGTAGCAGCCGAAAGAGGGTAGACGATGTCGTCCGATTCATCGGAAGCAAATCTGGAACGCGATCTGTCATCGCATTTCGTGCGCGTTGTCGAGGAAGCCGCGGTAGCGAGCGCTCGCACGATGGGCATAGGGGATCGCAAACATTCAGATCACGCTGCGGTGCAAGCCATGCGGCAGGCATTTGAAACGGTGCCGATTGACGGCAACATCGTCATCGGCGAAGGAGAGCGCGATGAGGCGCCGATGCTTTACATCGGTGAGCATGTGGGCGCTCCCCCGGTGAATGGCAGGCAACAACCAGGTGTGGACATTGCGGTCGATCCGCTGGAGGGGACGAATCTGTGTGCCACGGGAGCACCGAACGCGATCGCCGTTCTGGCGGCCTCGGAGCCGGGAGGGTTGCTGCACGCCCCCGACTGCTACATGGAAAAGATCATGGCGGGACCAGCGTGCCGGGGGGCGCTCGATCTGGACGCGCCGGTATCTCAAAATCTGAAATCGATTGCGCGGCGGCTGGACCGAGACGTGAAAGATCTGACCATCATCGTTCTGGACCGGCCACGGCACGCGCAGTTGATCGAAGACATCCGGCAGGAAGGGGCGCGGATTCGGCTGATCGGCGACGGCGATCTGTCGGCCGCCATCGCCGTGGCCGTGCGGGGAAACGGGGTACACGCGGTGATGGGCATCGGAGGCGCTCCAGAGGGCGTGCTCGCGGCGGCGGCGATGCGGTGCCTGCACGGTGAAATGGTGGGACGGCTAGTGATCGATACGCCGGAACTGGAACAGCGCGTGGCCAGAATGGGGATTAAGAATCCGCAGCGCATTTACACGGCTGGAGATCTGGCGATGGGAACGCACATCGTCTTCGCGGCTTGCGGAGTTACCGACGGCGCGCTGCTGCGAGGCGTGAGATTCTTCGGGGAGGGCTACCGAACGCACACGCTGCTGATGACTTCGAGCAACAACAGCGTACAGTTCATCGACGCGGTACACATGAACCGGAAGCCGGGGCCGCGCGGCGTGCGGTTGTATTGACAATGCGCGCCCTTTGCCGGGAGAACATGGTTGCTATAGCTTTTGGATACCGGCAAGCTTAGCCAAGCCGCGGTCGAATGTGCCGAGCGGGAGGTGTCCGGCTTTCCGGGCAAGTTGCAGCATCAGGCAGTCGGAAAAGCCCAGCGCCGGGCTTGAGCGGAAAACATCGAGCGCCGCCGTTATAACATCGGGCTCCTGCACGGTCAGATTTTTGTGGTTGAGCAGCATCTCAAGAGCAGTGACAAGCTGGGCGACGCTGCGTCCGTACACCGCCGCCAATACCCACATTGCCTCGGTTAGAGCCGATACCGATACCCACGCTCCCTGCTCCACGAAAGCCTCGGCGGAAGCCGCTTGGCGCGAGTCGTCCCGGGTAATCAGACGAACCAGAACGTTAGTGTCAATCGCGCGCATACCGCTCCCTAACACGTCGCCGGATCCCCTCTTTCAGCTCATTGAGTGTTCGAGGCTTCGGCGCCCTTCGAGGGAAAAGCGCGCGATGGATATCCTCCGATGAAAATGTTCCCGAACGTCGCACCACGATTCGGTCACCTTCTTCATTCCACTCCAGAATCGAACCCGGACCGACACCTAGCTTTCTCCGGACGCCGATGGGGACGGAAATCTGCCCTTGCGACGTGACCTTGGAGCGCGAGAGTGCCATATCCTTACATTACCGGGGTAATGAGAAGATATCTCATCAGGCGTGGCGCGAGGCTTTTCTACTCGGTGAGTAGGCCGAGGTGGCGGAGAACCCGGCGGACCTTCTTGGGGGAGACCGCGAGCTTTTTAGCGACGCGCGAGACTTTGCGATCCTGCTGCTCCCAAACTTTGCGGATCAGCAGCTCTTCGAAATCGCCCACGACATCCTGTAACGACTTTTCGCCGATGGCGCCTTGCGACCAGGCGCGCAGGTTGGGGTCTTCGATTCCGGCGTGCAAAATCTTGGCTCGCAGGATCTCGATCTCGTGCCAGAGAGCGTCGTGGCGGTCGTGATCGAGATAAGCCTCGGCGCGGGTGCAGCAGGCGCGCGCGAGTTCGGTGTTGTGGAAAAAGCCGTTGACCAGCGTCATGCCCTGGCAGATATGCGCCTGAGCCAGGAGCCTGCGGCTTTCCGTGCGTTGGCCGAGAGCCACGGCCTCTTTGGCGCAATCGTGGGCGAGCTGGGCGAAACGGCTGGGATCGTCTCCTTCGCCAATTTCCTCCTCGAACCGCGCGTTGGCGACCATGGCCTGAATAACGCGGGCGCGGCACATCAGCAGATAGTCGGCCTTGCTTGCGGCGAGGTCAAAGGCTTCGGTGGCTCGCTGCTCGGCGCGATCGATATCGCCTAGATCGAGGTAGATCTGGGCCAGGTTGACGTCGACATTTCCCGCTCCGTGATGATTGCCCGCGCGCTTGTAGATGGCGTCGGCTTGCGAGAGATCGGATTGCGCGTTGCGCAGCAGTTCGTGCATCCGCTCCAACTGGCCGGCTTTGTCGCGTTGGTCGGCTTGCGACCTCTGTGGATTGCTGTTCAGTTGACGCTCGCGCCTGGCGTCGAGACTGCGGCGAAGCTCGAGGGCAAGGAAGCGCTTAGCCTGAGCGATGTTGGTAAGCGAGCGGGCCAGATAGCCTTCAAGGGACGGGCGGCGCTTGAAAAGGTCGATGGAGGCCTCGAAATACTGCATCGCGTGGTCATAGCGCCCCTCCCGAATGGCGATTCGCCCGTAGGTGGATTGAATGTTGCCGAGGGTGATGAAATCGTCGGTATCGCGGAGCACGACTTCGGCTTCCTGCAGAATGTCAAGGGCGTCCTTGGTGTGGCCCTTCTGGAACAGCAGCCAGCTCTCGAGCGTGCGGATAACGGCCGCTACATAGGGCGAGCCGAGCCCGGAGGCGATTTCGACGCCGCGACGGGTGACTTCGAGCGCGCGATCGTATTCGCCGGCCTTGCGCAGACAGCGTGCTTTCCACAGAGTCGCTACGGCCGCGATGCCATCATCGCCCAGATCGGCCGCCAGTTGGAGTGTTGTCTCGAGGTGGCGCTGTGCTTCGGCGAGGTTCTCGGCGCGCATGGCGACCAGGGCTTCGGACATGCGCAGGTGGACGTAATCGACAAGCGGAAGCGCGTGGCGCGCTGAGCGAGGGAAGCGTTCCAGCAGAGTAGATACCAAGCCGTCGTCATCGAAACCGACATCGACCCACTGAGCCAGCGAGCCGGTGGCAAACCCAGCGAACGGGTCGCCCGGCCCGATATCGCGGAAGGCAGGCAGGTGCTCGACAAGCAGAGCGATACCGGCTCCGATGCGCCGTTCCTGAATGAAAACGCTAAGTTCCTGTAGGAGATCTAAGGGCGGCATGGCGATTCTGCCAAACGAACCCAGTCTACTAGGTCGATGCGTTTCGGTCGAGTGGTCCGGAGCGGACCACCTTAGTTGGAATAGCGCGACGAAAGATGGACACTAGGTGTGGAATAACGGCTGATGCACGCACAACGAAAGGTCATCCTGTTTCTAGGACCGCCCGGGTCGGGCAAAGGTACGCAGGCCACCCGCTTGTCGGCTGCACTTGGCGTCCCGGCGATTTCGACCGGCGAGATGCTGCGGCGGGAATGCCGGTCAGGGTCAAGCCTGGGCAAAGCCGTGCAGAGCGTGCTTGTTACCGGCCAACTAGTCAGCGACGAACTGATCAACCAAGTTGTGGGCACCCGATTGAGCCAACGCGATTGTGAGCAGGGGTGTATTCTCGACGGCTATCCGCGCACCGTTTCGCAGGCGCGATTTCTCGACCGGCTGCTCGGGACCCTGAGTCTGGGGGGCCCGGTTGTATTCGATTTCAAGGTCGATACGGAACAGGTAATCGCGCGGCTCGGCCGGCGACGGCAATGCCCGGAATGCGGTCATGTCTTCACGGTTGATCCGGGTTCGCAGGGGCGGGATTTGGTCTGCGAGCGCGATGGCGCGAGGCTGGTTCTGCGTAGCGATGATAATCCGGCCACGATCCGCGCGCGCCTCAACCTGTACGAAGAGCATGCGGGCGAACTGGTGCGGTACTACTCTGCGCGGGCGTATCACCGCATTTCGGCAAGCCGTACGCCGGAAGAGGTTTCCGCGGAGCTGCTGCGCAACCTTGAGCACCCGACCGAACGCACGATCGTGAACCGGCCGCAAGTGCCGGTACAGGCGCGGTACCGAGCGCAGAGTGTCTGACGGACTCTAAGATCAAGAAATCTGTTTTCAAAAACGAGAAAGCGTGATAAGAGTGAAGAAACCCTTTCATGCTGCGGCATATCTTTTTCGGGCTGTGCGGTAAGTCAAGTGGGCGCGCACTGGTCGCGAGTGCGATTGGTGTGCTGACCGGTGTGGAA
>JAVKSW010000068.1:0-9832 GCA_039583505.1 Bryobacteraceae bacterium
CCCGGTCATTGCTCAAATTCTTCTCCTGAAGCTGCTTCGATATCTCAAATTCGTGCGCCGCTCGCTCCTTATCACCGATTTTCGAAAGCGTCAAAGCGTAGTAGTAATGCGCTTTCTGGTACCCCGGAGCGGCCGCGATGGCCTGCTCCAGATCGCGTTTGGCCTCTGGGTATTTTGACTCTTTAAACGCAATGACTCCCAAGCCGGTCAGCGCTCCGGCATGGTGGGGGTCGCGAGAGAGAACCTCCGTCAGCTTCTGCTGTGCAGCGGCGCTTTGTCCTTGCTCGAGAGCAATCTCGCCGACCTGATAAAGCGACTCCGTCTGCTGCGGTTCGAGTGCGAGCGAGCGCTCGAAGGCCGCCTTGGCATCGTCCAGCTTCTGCTCAGCGACCAATATGTACCCTAAGCCATATTGGGCGGTGGCATCGTTCGGCTTGGTCGCAAGATAGCGGCGCATCTCATTTTCGGCGCGTTGCGCTAGATTTTCTTTCAAGTACACACGCGCCAGCGCATATTGAGCTTCGCTATAGCCGGGACGAATCTGCAGCGCCTCCTCCAGCGCGACCTGCGCATCCCGATAGAGTTCCGATTGAAAGGCGACCATGCCGTAAATGTAAAGCAATTCAGCATCTTTGGGCTGTATGTCTCGAGCTTCGGAAACCAAGGCTAGAGCGTCCTGCTGCCTGGCCGAGCGCAGGGCGTCGGAGGCGCCATCTCTTGTAATACTTCGAACCAGCGCCCGGCTTTGCTCATCGCCGGGAGCGATGTTCAGAGCTGCTTTCAGCTCATGCAGCGCATCCAGGGGCCGGTCCGCCGCATACAGGCGCGCAAGGTTCACGTGCGGCCCCAGAATCGGGTGACCCGTTTCGATGGCCCGCCGGAACAGGTGCTCAGCCTCGGTAAGTTTCCCTTGCCGCACTCGAATCAGCCCTAGCAGATTCAGGGCCACCGCGTCATCCGAAGATGTCGCGAGGAGAGGAGTCAAAGTAGATTCGGCGCTCTGGAGGTCGTTTTGCTCGATAAGCGTCGCCGCACGTTCGAGAATCTTTACGCGCTCGCTTTGGTCTGCCGCCAGCGTGAAGCAAGCGGCAAGCATCACACTGAACAGCGCTGCCGTTCTCAACACAAATTCCACACTGGTCAGTTCAGCAGGCTCGAATGCGTTCCGAGTAATTTTCGCGTCTGGGCAAATTCCTTCTCCGCCTGGTCGGCTCTACCCTCCCGTTTCAATATGCGGCCAAGCAGATAATGAAGGGCGCCATCCTCCGGTTTGGCTGCCAAGGCCGCACGCACTTCTGCCTCTGCATCCGGCACGCGATCCTGTGCAAAAAAGATTCGCGCGCGGATTTCCTCCGATCTTTCAGATTTGCCGCCGATCTTATCGGCTTTGCCCAATAATGCGAGAGCATCCGCGCTCCTGCCGGTGCGGCGGAACAGATCCGCAAGGTTCAGGTAGCTTTCCTCGTTCGGATGACCGCTGTTGGTTCCCGTTTGGATTGCCTCGCGGTACGCCGCTTCCGCAGCCTTGAGGTCGCTTTTGCCCTCATATGCGAGGCCCAAGTTATCTTTTGCTTTCGCGTATTGCGGATCTAACTGAATTGCTCGCTCGAAACAAGTAATAGCCTTGTCGAATGAATTCTGCCAATAGTAGGCCCGGCCGAGGTAATAAACTGCTTCGGCATCGCCTGGTCCCTCCGCCACGGCACGCTCCAGCCACTTGATGGCGCTCGGGTAATCATTGAGCAACACGTAATCGAGTCCAACGATCTTAAAATCGCTGGGCGCTGGGCGCTGTAACTGGGCCGCAGCAGTGTACGTGCGAAGTGATTCGCCCGGTTTGTTCTCGCGGAAAAGGACGTAGCCGAGCAAATAAGAAGCGTCAGGCGATTCGGGATGCCGGCGCATGTAATCCCGTAAGCTGTGTTCTGCTTCATCGAAGCGCCCGAGGTGGATAAGTGCCTTTGCGCGAAGTGCGGAAGCGTTCGTTGTACCCGGGGCTTGCGCTTCGGCTTGAGCTAACAACTGTTCGGCTCGAACATAGTCTTTCGAATCGAGTGCGGCCTTGCCCTGCTCATAGGCGTCTTCCGTCCGCGAGAAGCCAATCTCGGGAATGGAAAGACACGCGACAACGAAGGCGATGCCCGCAATGCGTTTCAAAGTGACCTTCCGAAAGCGGTACGTTTACTATAGCGCAGCGGAGGGAAGCGCTTACATCACTGATTTCCGCACAGCTTTGGGCCCAATTAGTCTCAGAGGCTTTGGGCAGCTACAAGTTCGACGACAGAGGTTTGGAGCGACGCCCGGCTCAAGGGGTGAGTTATCATCGAAGCTCAACTGAAATCGAAATTGGCTTTAGTCTACGTCGGTGCGGTCGCATCCGTATCGCGTAGAGTCTGGGTCTACGGTATAGCTTTGTGGCACGCGTGAAGTGGTACAGATCTTTGCTTGGCATCGTTTTCTTGATGCGAATCTGGGGACAGCAAATGCCGGCAGGGGACCCCACAGCGCCGGCAACGCTCAGTCTGGCCAATGCCGCGCAATCCACATTGGCGTTGCATCCACAGATCGGGATTCAGGAGCAGCAGGTCAATTTCAATCGTGGTGTGCAGCGGCAAGCGCAAGGCATCTTCGATACCAACATCGCAGGCAATCTGGGTCAGACTTATACGACCACGCCTCTTACGCAGTTGCAGCAATTTGAGACTGCGACGTCCTACGGCATTCAGGCTTTCAATACCGATTCGAATACCACCACGTTGAACGCACAGGCGACAAAGCTTTTCGAGAACGGCATTTCCATGGGGCCGGTTGTCTCGATTACGCGCGTCCGCGATAACATCGCGAATCTGAATGGAGCGGATTCATCAGTAATCTCTTACCAGATAAACTTGCCTCTTCTGCGGAACAGAGGCCGCGATGTGGTCGCTGCGCAGGAGATATCGGCCGGACTTCAAGTGGATGCGAGTCTTTACGATCTGAACGAAACAATTGCGGAACTGCTCGCGAACACGGCTTCCACTTACTGGGAAGATGTAGCAGCCGAAGATGCTCTTAAGGTCGCCGCGGGTTCGGAAGAGCGCGGCAGAAGACTAGTGCAGGATGTGCAGGCGCTCATCGACGGCGATCAGGAACCCCGCAGCGATATCAATGAAGTGGCTGCGAATCTGGCGGATCGCACCGCGAATCGAATCGCCGCGCAACAGACTGTAGTTCAGGCGCATCAGCAGCTTGCGTTGGCCATGGGACTGTCGGCCTCACAAATCGCGAAGCTGCCGAATCCAGATGAGATGCTGCCCACCGCGGAAGTTGGGACGCAGCCCGCAAACGACGCTGATTCCATCCGCAGGGACATTCAAAGCGCGCTGCTGAAGCGGCCCGATATCCTAGCTGCAAAAAAAAGGATTGATGCCGCGCGCGTCCTTACCGTGCCGGCACGAAACGCGCTTCTGCCGGAAGTGGACGTAAATGTGTCGGCCGGATATCAGGGCCTTCGTGAAGGCGTGAGTTTCGGCAACTTTCCAGTTGTGCCGTTTGCGGGCGCTCACGGGCTCGATGTGTCGGGCGGCATCACCTACCGTTTCCCTCCGTCCAATAACGCAGCCCTCGGGAGTTTGGAGCAGGCTAACGCAAGCCTTCGCCAAACGGAGCTTCGGCAGGACGATCTTGCGCGCACGATCGCGTCGGGCGTAGCTGTAGCTGTCGAGGGTGTTAGAAATGCAACTGCTCGTCTGGCGAGCGCGCGCGAGTCCGTGCGGCGCTTTCGCGCTGCTTTGGATGCTGAACAAGAAAAGCACACACTGGGCGAGAACTCCCTCATCGACGTGTTAACCGTTGAGGACAGACTCACGACTGCATTGGAGAACGAAGTTCAGGCCAAAGCGGCGTACGCTTTATCTGTAGTCCAGCTTCGCCTGGCGACGGGCACAATCGTCATTGCCGATAAGCCAGTGCAAAATATCGCACCGGAGGTCTTCTCGCAGGTTCCCGAGGAGGTGGTCAGAGAGCATGGACAGTAACATCTTCCGGAAGGTCGCGCTCGAACGGCTGTCCTCGCCGGAACAACTCGATCAGGTTATGCACACGACTTCGCCGAAGTTGTGGGTCGCATTGTTGGCAGTGTTGCTGTTGCTGGGCGCCGCAGTGGTCTGGGGCTACGAGGGCTCCATCCCTACCAAGGCAGGTGGGGAGGGCGTGTTGGTTCGCACTGGCGGCGTGCTGAACGTAGTTGCGTTGGGCAACGGCGTGGTCTTGAATCTGACCGTAAACGCAGGCGATCAAGTGAAAGCGAACCAGGTCGTGGGGCGCATCGCTCAACCGGATCTGGTGCAGAAAATACGCGATACGCGTGAAGTTCTGGCACAGGCCAGAAGTCGCGAAAGCATCGTTCGGGAAATGCATGTCAGCACAGCGAAGCTGCAGGCAGTCGCGCTGAGCCGGCAGCGGGAAAATGCGCAAAAACAGATCGTTGTGTTTGAGGATCAGATTAAGCTGCTGCAAGGCCAGCTTCCGGCCGAGCAACAGCTTCTGGAGAGAGGTCTCATCACCAAGCATCAGCTTGTCGCCACGCAGCAGAAGATCGTTGAATTGCAAGGACAGATCGCTACGGAACAAGCGAATATCAATCAGCTGGACGCGCAGCAGTCTGCTATTCAGTCGGAGCCCGTCGAGGCGGATGAGGACGCCAGGGCGCGCGTGCTCGATCTACAGACAGAACTGGACGTATTGGAGCAGGAATTGAAGACTGCCTCGAATGTGACTACTCCTTATGCTGGCGAAGTACTGGAGGTGAAAGTGCTACCGGGAGGCGTGGTCACGAGCGGCACACCTTTGCTGAGTATTCAACCGGATGTCCGGCATCTGGAAGTGATCGCTTACATTGGTTCCCGTGAAGCGAAGGATGTGCGACCCAACATGCAAGCCGAAATTTCGCCTTCGACGGTGAAGCGCGAGGAATTTGGGTATCTTCGCGGAAAGGTTGTAGCAGTCGCCGATTTTCCCGCGACGCCGGAAGCGATGATGCGAAATTTCGAGAATCTGCCGTTGGTTGAATCCATCGCCCGCGCCGGACCGGTCACCGAACTTAGAATCCGCCTGGAATCCGATCGCACATCCATCAGCGGATATGTGTGGTCTTCGCCGAAGAGCCCTCCGGTTACACTTTCCAGCGGCACCCTTTGTACGGTTGAAGTGGTCACCAAGCGACAGCGGCCGATTACGCTGCTGCTCCCCTGGTTCAAGAACAATACGGGTCTCACTTAGGGCGAATGATGGCCGGTAAGCGCATACGCACGCCCACTGTCATTCAGTTCGAGATGGTCGAATGCGGAGCGGCAGCATTGGGCATGATTCTCGGATATTTCGGCCGTGTCGCGTCCTTGGAGGAACTGCGGCTGGCTTGCGGCGTATCGCGCGACGGCAGCCGGGCGAGCAACATTGTAAAAGCTGCGCGGTCGTACGGCCTCATCTCGAAAGGATTTAAAAAGGAGACGGCGGAGTTACGCAGGGTTCGTTTACCGGCGATTATTTTCTGGAATTTTAATCACTTTGTGGTTTTGGAAGGCTTCGGGAGTAACAAGGCATACCTCAACGATCCTGCCAGCGGTCCCCGGGCCGTAAGCGCCGACGAATTTGACCAGTCCTTCACCGGTGTCGTTCTCACATTTGAGAGAGGACCGGGATTCAAGCGCGGCGGATCGTCACGTTCAGCCCTACGATCGCTGTGGAGTCGGCTGCGCGGCGGGCGATTGGGTCTTCTGTATCTCGTCCTCACGATCCTTGGCCTGGTAGTTCCTGGACTAGCGATTCCGATGTTCTCGAAGGTTTTCATCGACAACATACTGGTCGGCGGACTGCAATCGTGGCTCCGGCCACTGCTGGTTTTCATGATGCTGGCAGTCCTAGCCGTCGGAACACTGACTTTTTTCCAGCAGTTTTGCTTGGCGAAACTGCAACGAACATTGTCCTTGAGCAGCGCAAAATTCTTTTGGCATGTTCTGCGCCTGCCGCTGGAATTCTTCGCGCAACGGTATCCCGCGGAAATTGGAACTCGCGTCGCCATCAATGACCGTGTCGCTGCGCTGCTTTCGGGCGAATTGGCGACGAACATCGTCGGTCTTTTGCTGATTGCATTTTATGCGGTGCTGTTATTTCGGTACGATGCGACGTTGACCTGGATCGGTATTGGAATCGCTCTCGCCAACTTCGCCGGCCTTCGGTATGTTTCGCGTCTGCGCAAGGATGCGATGCTTCGATTGCTGCAGGAAGAAGGCAAACTGGCGAGCGTTTCCATGTCCGGTCTCCAGCTGATTGAAACCGTGAAGTCGACTGGAACGGAAGACGATTTCTTTACCCGGTGGGCAGGGCACCAGGCGAAGGTGAACAATGCGCAACTGACTCTCTCGAACTCGGGCCTTTTTCTCGCCACAATGCCGGCCTTGCTTGGTGCTGTTAATACAGCGGCCATCCTTGGCCTGGGCAGCCTACGTGTCATGGACGGCGTGCTCAGCATGGGCATGTTGATTGGCTATCAGGCCCTGATGGCCAGTTTTCTCGCCCCCGTGGACCAACTGCTTGGCATGGGTGCGCGGCTGCAGGAAGTCGATGGCGATCTGAAGCGACTGGACGATGTGCTGCACTACCCGATCGATTCTCAAACCGAATTCGGCGATAGTCCGGAGACCAACCTGCTGCAGGGTGCGGTCGAATTGCGCAACGTGACATTTGGCTATTCCAGACTGGAACCACCGCTCATACAAAACCTAAATCTGACCATTGCACCCGGGCAGCGCGTCGCACTGGTCGGCGGCTCGGGAAGCGGCAAGTCGACCGTCTCGAAATTAGTAGCGGGCCTCTTTGAGCCATGGTCCGGTGAAATTCTGATCGATGGAAGGCGCCGGCGCGATATTCCAAGAACGGTTCTGAGCCAGTCCCTTGCATTCGTCGATCAGGACATTACGCTTTTCGGCGGTTCCATCCGGGACAATATCACGCTGTGGGATGACGGTGTAGAAACGTCTACCGTGATTCGGGCGGCCAAAGACGCAAGTATTCACAACGACGTCGTGATGAGACCGGGTGGCTACGAGTCCACCGTCGAGGAGGACGCCCGAAACTTCAGTGGGGGCCAGCGGCAGCGGCTTGACATCGCTCGCGCCTTGGTCGGCAACCCGCGTATCCTTATTCTTGACGAGGCCACCAGCGCTCTTGACGCTCACACGGAAAGGCTGATCGACGATAGTATCCGCCGCCGCGGCTGCACTTGCCTCATCGTGGCTCACCGGCTGAGCACCATTCGCGATTGCGACGAAATCGTGGTCCTGCAGCGCGGGCAAGTCGTGGAGCGCGGTACGCACGATGAAATGATTCGCCGCGACGGTGTATACGCGAAGCTGATCGAGGCTGCGTGAAGCCGTGACCTCGACCTTCTTCTCGCGTTCCGGGGAGCGGATTATGGGCCCAATACTCCTCGTAGACCCGCAACGCGCCTGGGTCATTGAGAACGGGCACGCTGACGTATTTCTGGTCGATATCGAAGATGGCGCAGCGGCGGGTCCACGCTTTCCGCTCCTGCGCTTGAAATCCGGTCAGGTGTTCTGCGGTATGGAAGCCGCGGGCGCGGGGCTGCTGGCCTGCATTTCCCCGGAGGGCAGCTTGTCCGAGGTATCACGTGCGGATCTCGACCGGGGGAGCCTGGAGCAGTGGATTCAAAACCTGACCGCGGCTGCGACGACCCGCATGCATCCCCGCGTTGCGATCCCTATCGACGCGGATCAGGAACTGTCGCCGGAGTCCGACTCCACGGCGGTGAGATCAAACGGCGCCTGCCTGTGGGTCCAGACCTCGGGGCCGTCGCTTTTCTTGGGAGAACCTGACTGTCCCGTCGATGGCCCAGGCTGGTTCCCGCTGGCTCCGAACGGCTGGCTGGAGCTTTCTTCCAGCGCTCATATACGCGCCGTGGATTGGGAAAGGCGACGTACGACAGATCCGGAGGAAGCCGGGCTACACCGATTCGAACGAACGGCGCTTTCCTGCTTCTTGAAACGAAGACTCGGTCGGCGGCAACAGGAGGCGAGCCGGTTAGAAGCCCGGAGAAGCTTGGATTCGGCCGTAATGCGCGATTCGCTGCGGGAACTCGGATCGGAGTCCGAGGTTCAGCAGTTGAAAGGGTACAGCGGTTCCGCGCGCGACCCCTTGATGGCGGCGGTCCGCGAAGTTGCGCGTTCAGAGGGCTTGGCGATTGTGCCGAACCTGCCCGGGCGCCGCCCGGAGCGAACGGAAGATCGCATTGCGGCGATTGCGAAGGCGTCCGGCTTTCGGGCGCGCCGTGTGATGCTGCGAGACCAGTGGTGGAAGGAGAGCGGAAACGGAATGCTGAGTTTTCTGGAGACGGCCAACACGCCCGTCGCTCTGCTGCCCCGGCGCTCCGGCTTCGAGTTGTTCAATCCGGAGGACGGAACACGCACTCGCCTGAGCCGGAAAGTGGCCAATCTGCTGAGCGTTACGGCATTTATCTTTTATCGGCCTTTTCCCCGGAGGCCGCTCACCGCGCGCGCTCTCCTGGATTTTTCCTTCCACGGTTGTCGCAACGATCTCTTCATGGTTGTGCTTCTCGGACTCTTTGGAGGAGCGCTAGGCATGGTCACGCCGGTCGTTACCGGGACCATTTTCGACAGCATCATTCCAGGAGCGCAACGTCCGCAGTTACTGGCAGTGGTGCTCTTCACCCTGGCTGCTGCGATTTCGGCATCCCTCCTGAATCTGGCGCGCAGTGTCGCGCTGCTCAGGATGGAAAGTCGTATGAATACAGGCGTGCAGGCTGCGGTATGGGACCGCTTGCTGAATCTGCCCGCGTCCTTCTTCCGGAAATTCACGTCAGGCGATCTTGCGCTACGCAGTCTTGGCATCAATCAGATTCGTGAGATGCTGACGGGCTCGCTCACATCGTCGATACTCTCCGGAATTTTTTCCTTCTTTAGCTTCGGGCTGCTTTTCTATTACGATTGGCGGCTGGCGATGATCGCAACCGCGTTGGTTGGAATTGTAGTCGCAGTGACGGTGTTTTCGACTTATTTCCTGACCAAAGTACAACGAGAGATCGCGGGTACAACTGGGCGGGTTTCGAATATGGTTCTGCAGTTTCTGAATGGCATCCCAAAACTGCGCGTTAGTGGCGCCGAAGGGCGGGCCTTCGGTCTGTGGTCACGCGAGTTCGCCGCCATTCAACGAAATACTTTTAAGGTCAGGAAAATCGCCGCGGCTACAACGGTATTCAACGCGATCATGCCGGTAGTTAGTTCCATATTCATCTTCTATGCGGTATGGCATTTCGCGCAGGATGCGGTGCACCCGCTGACAACAGGACAGTTTCTGGCATTCAATGCCGCATTCGGTCAATTCTTTGGAGCAGCGCTGGCGTTTAGTTCAGCGGTTCAAAGCGCCGTCATCGCGGTTCCCGCCTTTGAACGCGCGAGACCGATCCTTGAAGCTGTGCCGGAAGTGGACCATGCCAAAGCATCGCCGGGAGAGCTGTCCGGCAGGATTGAGATTAATCAGATCGTTTTCGGATACCGGAGAGACGCTCCGCCCGTGCTTGATGGCATCTCAATTTCCATCCAGCCTGGACAATTCGTGGCGCTTGTGGGACCATCCGGGTGCGGAAAATCCACTTTGTTCCGGTTACTGCTGGGCTTTGAGCGGCCGCAATCGGGAGCCATCTATTACGACGGCCAGGATCTGCCGGGGTTGGATATTCAGGCAGTCCGGAAGCAGATTGGCACGGTTCTGCAGACCAGCCGCTTAATGAGCGGCGATATCTTCCGGAACATCGTCGGCG
>JAVKSW010000069.1:0-9606 GCA_039583505.1 Bryobacteraceae bacterium
CTGCTCTTCAGGCGAGAGGCTGAGAAACTCGACCAAGCCGGCCGGGTGCGGCAATGCAGCCCTGTTCGGACCCAATTCCCGGAACTGCGCGAAGGCGGCTTTAGCTTCCTCCGTTTGACCTGCGTTGGTCAAAGCACGCGCGAGATGGAGAAGTATGGCCGAATCGTGGGGCGCAAGCTCCGCTGCTTTGCGAAAAACACGTAGCGCGTCCGCCGGGCGGTCCAGGGCCGTATAAGTTTCGCCCAGCCGATCCAAAATCCGCGGATTTGCCGGTTCGCGTTGGACCGCGAATTCAAAATCGGGCAATGCCGTCGCGGGTTTGCCCAGCCGATAATTCAGCAATCCGCGAGCAATGTGCGCGGCCGTCAGATCTGGTTTCAACACTAGGGCTCCATTGAGTTGTCTCAACGCCTCCTCGCCACGGACAGCGCTCTCCGCGGCTCCAAGCTCGTAGTGCCCGATTGGATCGTTTGGATGCGTGCGAACATACCACTCAAGATCCGCGATTCCTGCAGCCGCGTGTTCAGCGAACGCACTCTCCGCGAATGCGTGCTCGCGTCGTCCTATATCGTCTTTAGGCGCGAGAACCATATATTTTTTCCAGCTCTCGGCGGCGTCTGCGAAATCCCCGATATCGGCGGCAGTGCGTGCAAGCAACATCTGTACGTCGGCACGTTGCGGCGCGATGCGGGCGGCACGCGCCAGCAGCTCCAGAGCAGCATCCTTCTGCCCTAGTTCGGCAGTAACCGCGGCAAGGTCGTACATCGCGTCCACGTTTTCCGGTTGCTGCTGGAGCGCCTGGCGCAAGACTTCGCGGGCGCGCTCATTATGGCCGGCGTGCGAAGCGGCCAGTCCAAGGTCATACAGCGCATCAAAATTTCCAGGCATTGCCTCCACGGTTCGAGAAAAGAAGCTCTCGGCCTTGTCGTACTGCCCAACCGCGGAGAGAGCCACGCCTAGCGAGAAGCTCAGCTGTGCATTCGCCTCTGCCGAAGGGGAGACACGCGCAAGCAGCGCGTTCGCTTCTGCCGTCCGACCTTGCGCGTATTCCACCTGCATCCTCAAAATGAGCAGGTCGGGCTTCTCTTTTGCGCTTGAGGGGAGACGCTCGAGGCAGGCCGTCGCGGCGGCTTCTTTCCGCTGGATGGCTATTCGGGCGAGTTGTGTGCAGGCGTTCACTTCGGCTGGATTGCGTGCGAGCACCTGCAGAAACACCGCACGAGCTTCTTTGAGCTTGCCGGTCGCGAGCAGATGATTACCGTAGTTGTTCAGCAAGGAGAGCGAAGAGGGCGCGAGGGCAAGAGCACGGCGATATACAGGCTCGGCGTCGGCATATTTTTTCTCCTGGTCGAGCACCAAGCCGAGAACCTCGAGCACCTCGCCGTCATTCGGGTGCTGGTGCAACTCCAACCTTAAGATGTCTTCAGCGGATGTGAGATTACCGGCTTGTAACTCGGCTATTGCCAGGGAGAGCGGGTCGTTTTGGCCGGCACACGGTACGACCACGCACCCACACATGGCTACCGCCAGCAAAGCGCGACACAGGCGAGACCGCATGAAACTAGGAGGTCAGACGTAATTGTAGCGAGTCCATATGATTTCGCCTGGTTATCCTAAACAGCAGTTATCCTATGCCTATCCTGCGCGAACAAGATACGCCCGTATGCCCGCTGTGAGCCGTCGCGAATTCAGCGGGACGCTTGCCGGCGCAACTCTGCTTCCGCGGAGCGACAAACCGTCAACATATGCGGTCATCGGCGCTGGTGTTTTCGGCGCTTGGACAGCATACACTCTGGTCTCGGCCGGCCATAAAGTAATATTGCTGGATCAATACGGGCCGGCGAGCAGCCGTGCAAGTTCGGGTGGCGAAACGCGAATCATTCGTTGCGCTTACGGACCGGATGAAGTGTACACGCGCATGGCACGCCGCTCCCTTATGCTTTGGTCCAAATTCTTCGAGCACGTTGGCCGCAACCTTTTCCACGGCTCAGGCGTGTTGTGGATGGCGAAGCCAGACAATATCTACGCTGAGCAGAGCAGGCAAACCTTGCGGAAAGTGCAGGTTCCGTTTCGGGATCTTTCGGCGGAGGATCTCACGCGGCTATACCCGCAGATCCGCACTGATCCTGGGACGGTGGCGATCTTTGAGCCCGAAAGCGGAGCATTGATGGCACGGCAAGCCGTCCATTCGGTTGTCGAGGCCTTCATCGCGCGAGGAGGTACATACCGGCTCGCAGCCATTCGACCGCCGCATGGAGATGCGCGGCTCGAGAGCATCGCCACTTCGGATGGCGAGACGATTGCTGCAGATGGGTACGTTTTCGCCTGCGGCCCCTGGCTCGGCAAATTGCTCCCCGACGTGCTTGGACATCGCATTTTTCCCACGCGCCAGGAAGTGCTTTTCTTTGGGATCCCGCCGGGCGACCGCCGCTTCGAACCATCGCAGATGCCTGTTTGGATCGATTTTGAAGATAACCGCGGGATGTACGGTTTTCCCGACATTGAAGACCGTGGATTCAAAGTCGCATTCGACAATCACGGGCCGCCGTTTGATGCCGATTCCGGCACGCGACTCGTAACTGCGGAGAAAATCGGCGCGGCGCGCGCTTATCTTTCGCAACGATTTCCGGCTTTGCGCAACTCTCCCATTGTCGAATCGCGCGTCTGCCAGTACGAGAACACATCGAGTGGCGATTTCCTCATTGACCGGCATCCGGAGCTTGCGAACGTGTGGATGGCGGGCGGCGGGTCCGGCCATGGATTCAAGCATGGACCGGCGGTGGGCGAGTATACGGCTGCGCGCCTCACCGGAGCGGCAACGCCCCCGGTCGAGCCCCGGTTTTCCCTGGCTTCCAAGAGCACCGAGCAAAAGCGCAGCGTCGTTTGAAGCTCTCTACGGCCGCTCGTTCCAGCCTTCGTGGTCTTGCCAATCGAGGATTCGGAAATGCGGGAATGGCTCGCCTCGCGGGAGTTTGTCAAAATCGACGATGTTCGCCTGCTCATGATTTCCGTCCTGCGATTGGTAATACCAGGTCGCTTCCTGGGCGATGCGCGCCGCTTCGCCTGAGACGTATAGGGTCTGCTTTTCGTAGTGGTACGGAGCTGGTTTCATCGGGGCCGGTCCATACACAGCATCTACGATCAGCTTCGTCTCGCGAGGGATCGCTCCTTGCCGAAGTAGCTCCTGCATGGCTTTCACCACAATCCAGTTGTTGGTTCTATGATCGACGTGCCGCTCATCCGGGTGGCCGGTAATAATCATGTCGGGTTGGAAGCACACGATGAACTGCTTGGCCGCCGCGATGACGGACTCGCGTGCGTATGGCAGATTTGGAATTGCCGCCTCGCGATATGGTGTGTGATCGCTGGCCAGAAGCACGGACAGATAGGGATTACTCTCCGCAATGTGGTGCTCCCAGATCTGGCCCAAGCCACCGTCGGGTAGCCCAAGAAACCAGATATCGGTGCGGGGCACGCCCATGTGCGCCAGAGATGCGCGAGCTTCCTCCATGCGAACCTCTCCAAAGTCCATGGCGCGCGCAGCATCGCAGGAATGCATATAGAAGCGGTCGCAACCGCCAGCGTCTCCGCCCGTGAAATAAACGAAATGGATGGGAATATGGTTTTCAACCGCAGCGCGAATAATACCCGGATGTGCGGTTTCGTCATCCTGGTGAGCACAGAAAACCAGGATCGATTTCGGCAGCGGATTCACGGCGAACTCACTTTCGTTCCGCGCGACAATGGCACCGTTCGAGTTTCTAATCGAGACTTCGACCGTATAAACTCCGGCGGGAACGGAGCGCAGGGTCACCTCGTGATTACCTGACAGGGCGCCCGCGAGCCTCTGAGTCTGAATCTGCTTACCGGTAGTATCGCTGACGCGCAGCCAAATTGTCGGGCCGTCCCAGCGCGCCGCAGCCGGTTGATTGATGGAAAACGAGACAGCAGGCGGCGGGTCCATCGGAAACATCGTATGCGCAGTGTTGAACTCGACCACTCCGGACACGAACCCCGCCGGGTAAAAATGCCGGTACGCTTCAGATCGCGTCACCTCCGACAGATGTGAATAGAGATAAAGAAACGGATACTGCTTCGGCAGAACAATGTTAGGCGGAGTTGTGAATGCCGCTGGCGCGAACGCCAGGTCATAGATGCGGTCCGGATCTCGAGTGTCCCGAATTACGACCGAATAGTAAATGATTACGGGCTCCTTCTCAACCTGAACCGTAGCCGCGTTCGCAACCTCAAAACCTTTCTGCTCACCGGGACCCAGCGCCAGGCCTTGCGCAACGATGTGTTTCCACATCGGGGGTTCGTCAGGGGCGGGGGCAATCCACGGATAGGTGTATGGCTCGAACTCCACCTGCAGATTTTCGAGCCGCCGGTTCGATACGTTGCCAATAACGATACGCGGATTCACGCTATCCCCGGATGTGTAGAATGTCTTGTCCAGATCGACAGACATGACTTTCGCGAGCTGCCGGTGCACGGCGAAGGATGTCGCGTTGTGGATCTGCTTGCTTCCCGCAAGCATCAAGTCCACTTCATAGCGCCCGGTTCGCGCATCCCAGGGAATAGTCCATAAACGCACATAACTCGAGCCATGGATCGCAATGTTAGCCGCCACCGGCGACCGCTCGCCGGCATAACGAATCGCCGCTGTCGAGTTGCTTGCAGCGTGTATCCGGATGCGGACCTCGCTGCCGGCGTTGTAAGTGGTGTAATCGGTAACCGCGGCAACTGCGGCCGCGCGCGCCAGATGATCCGGGCACGTCAACGAGAGGAACAAAACCGCGATCAGCGGGAGAGAGTACAGGATTTGCGGCTGCTTCACTGCGCCTTGACGCCAAACGCGTAGAGAGTCGAATCGTGCGTGGTTGCAAATATGCGTCCACTGCTCACCGCCAGCCCACCCATATGCGTGAAGGAGGACATCGCTTTTCCACTCGAAAATAATTCCTTCCCCGTCTCCGCATCGAACGCATAGAGAGTCGCATTCCCGACCGCCTTTGCGACGCGTTCTTGACCCGTATACAACGTTCCATCGTCCTTGATTTGCCGCGTGAATTCACCACTCGAAAGCGCGAAGACCATGCCATTGACCACAACTGGCGGTTCGGGAACATTCATATCTCGCGATACCCACGCCGGCGTCAGTACCGGATTCCCATTCTTCTCTTCCACTCTGAAAGCCATGATGCTGCCATTCGGCGTCGGACCGTTCGTGAGGGGAAAGGCAGGTGCTTTCGAAGCCACCGGCCCCCACGCCGCCGCATACAACCAGCGCGTCCCCTTCGGGTCTTCCCAAGTGGCGAATGCGCCCCAAAATCCGCGCCCCGCAATATCCGCCCCTTCGTTCGTGTACAGCGGGCTCAGGAACAACGGCTTGCGATGCGTATCTCCGCCGAGAGACTTCGCCTCCATCAAAAACAGTGCTCCCTCTTTACCAGAGCCGACAACCAATTCGCGTCCTTTGTAGGTAAACACCAACGGTGTAGAGTTCCCCATGTCTAAATCTTTCTTGGTGAGGTGCTCGACGTTGACCGGCGCGTAATAATCCAGCAGCTTCAAATCTTTGCCCGAGAGTGCCAGGACCGTGTCGCCATATTTCCCGGAATTCGGGTCGAAAGGGCC
This sequence comes from Bryobacteraceae bacterium, assembly GCA_039583505.1. Taxonomy (GTDB): domain Bacteria; phylum Acidobacteriota; class Terriglobia; order Bryobacterales; family Bryobacteraceae; genus Bog-105. The sequence goes on from JAVKSW010000069.1 coordinate 5,638, forward strand.
ATCGCCGGTCTCCGCAAACACCATCCCTGTCGTGCCCACAGAGGCTCCTCCCCGGCCCCAAACGCCACCCCCGAAAGGATCCGTCTGGAAAAAGCTGACAGTTTTGTCGGGGCTCGAAAGATCCATTGCCCAAACGCCGGATTTCGAGTTGTTGCATCCCTGCGATGTCGAAGTATAAATTACATTCGCGGCAAAATTCAGGCTCCAATTCTTCGAGTACGCCGGCACAAACTGCTTCGGTGGGAATCGGTCTTCTCCATTCACCACATTCAGCGCGTGCAATTTCCCGTCTATCGAAATCACATACACCGTGGCGCTCTCCGGCCACTTCCCCGGCGCAATCACAGGCGTGTCGTTCAGTGCGTTGGGACAGAAATAATACCCTTCTGACATGAAGCCGCTCGGTGGCGGCGCTTCATTAGTGAAATGCTTTTGCCACACTATTTTTCCGGTATCGGTATTCACGACGTATAGGTTGTCCGAGCTGCCACCGACCACTGCGTATTCTTCCGCGCCGTGATTTGTGTATACCGGCTCGATGAGCACCGGTACGGTCAGGGCGTTTAGTTCTTTCGGCTGGTTGTCAAGCTGGATCTTCCAATCAAGCTGAAGACCTTTAACGCTCTCCTTTGTTAAGGCTGTTTCGTTTCTTGCCCAGCCGCTGCGCTGAGGGTCGCCACCGAACGTCAGCCAACTCGCGGCTGAAACGGAGCAACCGATTGCGATCGCGGCCACCGACCTGGAAACTCTCTGCACCTGAAATCCCCCCAGTTCTTGATGTGCCTGCGGTCAGGCAAAATATCGCTCGCCCATCATTCGTAAGAACGCCAGCGATTCCGTCATCTCTTCCATACCATTCATGCCATCTTCGATGCTCACCCAGCCTTGGTAGTCATGCTCCGCGAGTATGCGAAAAATAGCGTCGTAATCATTCAATCCTTTACCGGTTACGCCGTGACGAAGGCCGGCGGAGTAGCCCAAAGTGCCATCACTCTGGCGTAAATCCTGCAGAGTGGTACCTTCCGAAACATAACGATCGCTCGCGTGCATACTGACGACCCGGTCCGCCACCCGACGCAATAGATCTATCGGGTCGTCTCCCGCGACAATGGCATTGGAAGGATCGTATTGCACGCCGAAGTGGTCCCGATCGGGAATCGCCTCCACGATTGCGAGGAAGCGCTCCCTCGTTTGCGCAAATTCGGGATACTTCCAGAATCCATCCTTATAGTGATTCTCGAGGCCCAGGATGACATTCTCTTCTCTCGCGACGGGCAGTAACTGTTGAATGGCCTCAATCACTTGATCTCGTCCTTTTTCCCAACTCACCTCGGGATATCGTTGCCCGCTCAGAACTCGGCAAACGGTCCCCGGTCCACCCAATTGGCGCGCGACGGCAACCATGTGTGCTTCGTGTTCGATCTCCCGCTTAAGTTTGTCTCCGGGAGCTGTGAAATCCGGAGAACAACAGAGCATCGGCATCGAAAAACCTGCAGTATGAATTGAGTCGCGTACACGATCCAGATATGCGCGATCGAGGCTGGTGAAAAACCCTTCATACATCTCGAGCCCATCGGCATCGAGTTGCCGGGCCATCTCAATCCATTCGAAGACCGACATGTGCCCGCGTGCGATCTCCTCGAGATAGCATTTCGGAAACGCCGAAAGCTTCAGCGGCATTTACGGAGTCAATACCGCCTTCACGAGTTCACCCCGCTCCATTGCTTCGAAGCAGTCCAGCCATTCCGAAAGATTCGTCACGCGATTGATAACGGAATCGAGATCAATCTGCGCTGAAACGATCATTGAAATCACGCGCTCCCATGTCGGCCAGTTATGTGAGAAGCTGCCGGAAATTGTCACGTTTTTTTGCACTGCGGGATCAAGGCTGAACTGCAGTGGCTGCGGTCCCCAACCGACTTTGATGATCTGTCCCGCCGGCCGGACCGCCTGTAGAGCTATCTGCAAAGTTGCCGAAGACCCGGAAGCATCGATCACCACATCGACACCAAGTCCATCGCCGACATTTGCGACCGCCTCCACCATACCTTCTTCGAGCGTCATATCTGCGCCAAGCGCGCGAGCAACGCTGAGTCGGAACCGGTCGCTCGGTAATCCGGCTACGATGACTCGACCTGCGCCGCTGAGCTTCGCCATTTTCGCGCAGAGCAATCCGATTGGACCCGGTCCCAGGACCAGCACGTTATCGCCAGGCCGGACGCGGCCATTCACGCAAACGGCTTGATAGGCGACACAACAAGGCTCGGTGAGAGCCGCCTTCTCGAAAGGCAGACTGTCCGGGATACGGTGTAGGCATCGCTCTGGCACGCGCACAAACTGCGTCATTGCTCCATTGACACCGTAGCCGAATCCTTTTCGCGACGGGTCAAGGTTGTACAACCCGCTGCGACTTAAAGCCGAGGATTCGTCGATCACCGCCGCCGTCTCGCTGACAACTCTCTCACCCTCTTTGAAGGTTTCGACTCGTTGGCCGGTCCGTGCAACTGTGCCTGCGAACTCGTGACCGAGAATACACGGATAACTCACAGGCCAACTAACGGACCCTCGCCACTGGTGCAGATCGCTCCCGCAAATGCTCACGGCCGCCACGCGCAACAGCACCTCGCGATCACCAATTTCCGGGACGGGCACCTCGCGTAATGCAACCGAATAAGGCTCGGGCGCGTAATTCACCAGGGCCGTCATGTCTTGGCTCATACGACAGGCACCTTCCCGATCTTTACGTCACCATACGCATGCACTCGCGCACAGATCGATCGCAGCATTTCTTCTAGGTTGCCCGCTACGGTCCGAAACGAATACGCGTCGATGGCAAGAGGAGCCCCGACGACCACCAATGGAGCGCCATAAGCCGGCGCCTCCATCGCTTGCTCGACGGTCAGACCGCCTACGGCCTGAACTGGAACTGGAACGGCTTCGACCACCTCGCGCAGTCGCTCCAGCGGTGTGGGCGCGGGCATGCCTCTCTCGCGTCGCAACGTTCTGAAATCGTAGCCGACGTGATGAATCACGAAATCGCAGCCCAAATCGGCAAGCCGCCTCGCGCCGTCCACCGCATCGGGCATCGCCATATTGTCACCCATTACCTTTACGCCAAAGTCGCGTCCGGCTTTCACAACCAGCTCCACGGTTTCCGCGTGCGCCTGCCCCATAACGACGACCATGCTCGCCCCAGCCTTGGCCATCAGTTCGGCCTCCAACCAGCCGCCGTCCATGGTTTTCAGATCAGCCACTATCGGTACGTGAGGATATCGGGTACGCAGTTCCCGAACTGCGCGCATACCCTCCGCAAGAATGAGAGGCGTCCCCACTTCCAACCAGTCAATCCCCGCCGCCATCGCTATAGAGGCCGTGCGCAGTGCTTCGCTCAGCTCAATTAAATCAAGCGAGAGTTGAACGATGCTTTTCACTATTTCAACTTCGCACAAGGTCCTGAAGCCGGGCTTGAGCTTTTCACCTGGACGCCGGCGCAACCGTGTTCGCAAGATCTGAAAAATAGGCTCTCAGCGGATTTTCCGGCAGACGCTTCAGGCCGATGATTACGCATTCCGCATTCAATTCGGCGCCGCGCTGAGTGGTGTGCGTGTGGGCGTCGCCAAACAATGGGTCCACGTTCGCAGGTCCCATTTCGTCGTATCGTTGCGCAATGATCCCGTTTAAATCGATAAAAGGAACACCTTCGATGCGCGCGATTTCCTCGGCCCAGCCTGCATAGTCGTTTGCATTGCCGATAATCTTGCCATCTCTCCAAATCTTGCGAGGAATCATCGAGCAAACAATGGGCGTCGCGTGTTTTGCTTTTGTGTCGACAATGTATTTCCGCATGTACCATCCGTACGTGTGTACCGTCTCGTGTTTGTGAGTGAGCAGATTATCGATCTCCTGGCTCTCCTCGCCGATTCCCTTGATGCTGCCACGCGCGCGGCTGTCATCGTTCAGCGCTCCGCC
>JAVKSW010000070.1:0-9576 GCA_039583505.1 Bryobacteraceae bacterium
TTGAGATGGATCGACCGAATGCGCAAAGTGGAACCTTCAGCGGATCTGTGACGTTCGGCGGTTGGGCGCTCGATTCGACGAGCGGCATAGGGATCGCGACGGTGCAGATCCTGGTGGATGGCGTGTTCGTTGGAAACGCAACCTACGGTGGAAACCGCCAGGACGTTTGCGCGGTTCCTGCTTTTGCGAACGCGGCAGGCTGTCCCAACGTTGGATGGAATGTTTCCCTCGACACCACTCTGCTCGTGAACGGCAGCCATGTGCTGGAAGTGCGACCCATTTCGTCCAGCGGGCAGGAGGCGACGGCGAGTAGTGCGTTTACCGTCTTCAACGAACCTTAATAGCGCGCGATCTCTGCTTCAGAGGCGGTTGATGAGGCTGGCCACGTAGCCTGCGCCGAAGCCGTTATCGATGTTAACAACCGTGACGTTACTGGCGCAACTATTCAACATGCCGAGCAGCGCCGCCAGCCCTTGGAAACTGGCGCCGTAGCCCACGCTGGTTGGAACGGCGATGACCGGGCAGCCCACCAATCCGCCGACAACGCTTGGGAGTGCGCCTTCCATTCCCGCGCAGACAATAGCGACGCGAGCTTCACTGAGCCGCCCATGCTGCTGCAACAGCCGGTGAATTCCGGCGACGCCGACATCGCAAATGGCGTCTACCTTGTTGCCCATCACCTCCGCAGTCAAGCGAGCTTCTTCTAGAACCGGAATATCGCTGGTTCCCGCGCAGACTGCCACGATTTTGCCTTTGCCGTACGTGGCGCGATCGCGCCAGACGCGCACTACGCCTGAGGCAGGGAAGTACTCGGTGGCCGGGTCGAGCGCCGCAATGCGCTTGGCCATCTCTTCGGTAGCCCGGGTAAGCAACAGATTTTGCGATTTAGCCAACAGCGCTGCCGCTATCCCCGCCACCTGATCGGGGCTCTTTCCCTGGCCTAAGATGACTTCGGGCATGCCGTGACGGATTGCCCGATGATGGTCGACCTTGGCGAAGCCTAGATCCTCAAAGGGCAGATGCCGCAAGTCGTTCAGCGCCGCGTCGATCGTGGTGCGACCGTCGCGCACGTCTTCCAAAAGCTGCTGGAGGTGTTGAGCGTCCATACGTTGAAGCTACTGACGTTGAGGATTACACACCGGGATCTTGATCGGCGCGGCCATCTGAATCCGCGTCCCGGTAAAATGGAGTATCTCTGCCATACATGACGCGTTTCTGGAAACGTCTGCGCCTGACGCTTGACATGATCAAATTTGAGCACTCGGTTTTCGCTTTGCCGTTTGCCTTGACCGGTGCGCTGCTTGCATGGCGTGACAGTGGCTTCCATATCAGCGGCTTAGGGTGGCGGTTTGCCTGGATCATCGTCGCCATGGTGTCCGCGCGCTCCGCCGCCATGGCGTTCAATCGCATTCTCGACGCCGGCATCGATGCTCGAAACCAGCGCACGGCGAGCCGGCATTTGCCGGGCGGCTTGATTTCGGCACGGTTCGCGTGGGGTTTCACGTTCGCTTCTTCGCTTGTTTTCCTGTTGGCGGCTCGCCAGCTTGGATTTCTCTGTTTCGTCCTCGCCCCAGTTGCGTTGGCGATGGTGTTCTTCTACTCGTTTTCGAAGCGCTTCACCCTCTTCTCGCACCTGATTCTGGGGTTTTGTCTCGGCATTGCGCCGGCGGCGGCCTGGATCGCGATGCGTGGCTCGCTCGACGCGCGCATCCTGTGGCTGACGGCTGCGGTGATGTTCTGGACGGCCGGATTCGACGTCATCTACGCCTGCCAGGATTTCGAATTCGATTGCCAGGAAGGGTTGTGCAGCATTCCCAGGCGCTTTGGAGTTCGTGGCGCTTTGTTCATCGCGCGCGTTCTGCATCTGGCGATGGTGGCTTGCCTCGTCGCACTGGTGTTTACCTTCCATTTGGGAGTGCTAAGCCTGTTCGGCGTGGCAGCCGTAATTGGGTTATTGACTTATGAACATGGGCTGGTGAAAGCGAACGATCTTTCGCGCGTGAATGCCGCTTTCTTTACCGTGAACGGATATGTCAGCCTGCTTTTCTTTTGTTTCTGGGCGGCTGACATTTTGCTGCATCGCAAATTCGTATAACGACATGAGTCCTGTTTCCAACGCGAGAAGGCAACTTCGCATCGAAGACAAAAAACTGAAACCGATCTTCGAGAAGATCGAGGCGGGCGAACGCCTGACGTATGAAGACGGAGTCGCGATGTATCGCACCACGGACCTTCTGGCGCTGGGGTACATGGCGAACGGAGTTCGGGAGCGCTTGCACGGCGACGTAACGTATTTCAACGTGAACCGGCACATCAATCCCACCGATGTATGCGTAGCGAGCTGCCGCTTGTGTGCATTTGGCAAAAAAGCGAAGGATCCTCACGCGTACACCATGTCCATGGAGCAGGTATGGGAAGTTGCCGGCAAGGGCTATGCGGAAGCAGTAACCGAGTTTCACATCGTCGGCGGCTTGCATCCGGAATTAACCCTCCGCTGGTTCTGCGAAATGATAGCCGGACTCAAGGAGCGCTATCCGGGCGTACATCTGAAAGCCTTCACCATGGTCGAGATTGCATATCTTGCGAAGCGCGCGAAGATCTCGATCCGGGAGACGCTGGAACAGCTGAAGGCGGCGGGAGTCGATTCCCTGCCGGGCGGAGGAGCCGAGGTTTTTTCGGAACGAGTCCGGCGAATCATCTGCGACCACAAGATCGACGGTGAGGAATGGCTGGAGACCGCGCGCATCGCGCACCAGATGGGCCTGAAGAGTAACTGCACGATGCTTTACGGCCATCTGGAAACTGCCGAAGATCTGTCCGATCACTTGGTGCGTCTGCGGCAGTTACAGGATGAGACGCATGGATTTGTAACTTTTATTCCGCTGGCATTTCATCCGGCGAATACTGCATTAGCGCATCTGGAAAGCACTACGGGGTTCAATGACCTGAAGCAAATCGCGATCTCGCGATTGATGCTCGACAACATTCCACACATCAAGGCTTACTGGATCATGATGACCCCCGGGGTCGCTCAGATTGCGCAGCGCTTTGGAGCAAACGACTTGGATGGCACGGTTGTGGAGGAGAAGATCTATCATGACGCTGGGGCTACGACGGCCCAGCATCTGCGGCGCCAGGATTTGCTCACGATCATCCGTGAAGCCGGACGCGAGCCGGTGGAGCGGGATACAGCGTATCGCGCGGTCAGGCGCAGCGAATCCGCCTTTACTGTGCTTGTGTAGAGGATTCCGCGGGCAGTGCTCGCGAACCGCGCAAGATGGACAGCAGCCTGCCGAAAGGCCGCGTTCTCGGCCCATCGGGTGTTCCAGCTTGGGACCCTAGCCCCCCGCGTAGGTATGATTCCGGCACGTAGGTGGCGCCTTCGTCCGCCATCGCGACCAGCCATTGCCTTCCCGCTTCATCCGCCGTTTTGAGGCCGCGCACATCCAGGACAAGCTTCCGGTTGCCGAGCGTGGTCCGCGCGGTCGACCAGCACCCGTTCAACTCTGGAACTTGGGCTTCCGTCAGTTCTCCGATGAGCTGCAGCCGGCAAGCGGGTACGCTGTCGTGAATGTAATACTTGAAAAACGCGGAACGGACGCCTGTTTTTTCCTGAGAGGAGCGCTGGGAGGAACTTTCGCACGTAGTGGGCACGACCTCTTTATCGACCTTTCGCGCTGTAAATTCGCTCATACCCTTAGTATTGGATTCCCGTGGTGCAATCTGAGTTCCAGCTTTTTGGACGGGGCAGTTTCGTTCCATCTACGTTGAGTGGCAGTAGGCGTGTGAAAGTTGCGCGAAATCTCATGCCAGATGTTGCAGTCGTCAGAACTATCAGGATAAATCTTTCGATGGCTATTCGCCGAACAGTTAACAGTTTTCGTTACCGTGGGGCTAATCACTGGCTGACATCGCGCTGTGAGCGCCGTGCGCGGAGATCGATGATTGCGGCGGAACGCGCGCCGCGGCTGAACCGGACTCTTCGCCCGCCTGTCCATTCTTAAGGAACCTGGCGAGGAACGTCGTGTCGAACCGCCCGGCGATAAAATCTTCGTCTTCCAAAATTCGCTCGTGCAGACTGATGCTCGTGTGAATGCCTTCGACTACGAACATGCTCAAGGCGCGCTTCATGCGCTGAATCGCCTCGTCCCGGTCTTTTCCGTGAACGATGAGTTTGGCGACCAGCGAATCGTAATACGGCGGTATGACACTGTCGGTATAAGCGGCGGTATCGACACGCACTCCGATGCCGCCGGGCAGATTTAAGCCCGTGATGCGGCCCGGTGAGGGCGCAAATGTTTCCGGATGCTCCGCATTGATCCGGCACTCCATAGAATGACCGGAAAGCGAGACGGGCGATGTCAGGATCTCGCACAATTTTTCACCCGCCGCGATGCGAATCTGCGCTTTGACGAGATCGATGCCGCTTACGAGTTCCGTAACCGGATGCTCCACTTGGATGCGGGCGTTGACCTCGATGAAATGCAGGTCTCCGTGCTCATCCATGAGGAATTCAATGGTGCCGGCGTTGGTGTAGCCGATGACTTCCATGGCTCTCTTGAGGTGGCGGGAAGTTCGGGTGCGGAGATCCGCGGAAACGACGGGCGATGGCGATTCTTCAATCAGCTTCTGATGGCGGCGCTGGATGGAGCACTCGCGCTCTCCCAGAATCTCTACGTGGCCATGTTCATCGGCCAGTATCTGAAATTCGATATGGCGTGGAGCTTCGACCAGCTTTTCCATGTACACGTCGCCTGAAGAGAAAGCCGCCGCGGCCTCCGCCTGCGCCTGGGTCAACAGCGACGGAAGATCGGATTCGGAGCGGACCACACGCATGCCCCGTCCACCGCCCCCCGCTGCCGCCTTTAGCATCACTGGATATCCGATATGGGATGCCAGCGACAGGGCCTCTTCGGGGCTCTTCAGCACGCCGCGCGAGCCTGGCAGGATGGGAACGCCGGCCTCTTCCATCAGCGCTCGCGCACGTTGCTTTAGCCCCATCTCGCGAATCACACCCGGATTCGGGCCAATAAACTTGATGCCAGACAGCTCGCAGACTTCGGCGAAGTCCGCATTTTCGCTCAGGAAACCGTAGCCCGGATGCACGGCATCGACGTTGGTAATCTCGGCTGCACTGATGACCGACGGAATATCGAGATAGCTTCGAGAACTTTTGGCCGGACCTATGCAGATCGCTTCGTCGGCGAAGCGGACGTGCAGGCTGTGGCGATCTGCTTCCGAATAGACAGCTACAGTTTTAATGCCAAGATCTTTGCACGCGCAGATGATGCGAATTGCGATCTCGCCCCGGTTTGCGATGAGTATTTTGCGAAACATCGGCGATTGAGTCTATCGGGGACGGATGGTGAACAGCGATTCCCCGTATTCCACCGGCCGGCCGTTATCGACCAGCTTCGCAGTGAGCGTACCGGCGATCTCCGCCTCTATCTCATTCATCAGTTTCATGGATTCGATAATACAGAGCACTTGTTTGGGCTCCACTCGATCGCCGACTTTGACGAACGGCGCGGCATTCGGTCCGGGAGCATCATAATACGTTCCCACAATGGGGGATTTGACCACAGTGTCGTGTTCCTCCGCGACTGCGGCAGATGGCTGAGGGGCGGCGGCCACTTCGGCAGCCGGAGCGCCGGAACTGGCTGGAATAGCGCTCGAAGCCGTCGTCACGGAAATAGGAAGAACCGCTGGTACCATAACTTCCTGCGCTGCCGGACCGGTCCTGCGAATGCGAACCGTGCTATCGCCTTGCCGTACTTCCAGCTCGAGGACGCCGGTCTCTTGCACAACGCGAATCAGTTCTCGGATTTCGTCAATCGTCATGATCGGGTCTTGCCGCGGCAAACGAAGCCACAGCTCACAGGATGACCAGCTCTTTCCCTGTAGAAGTTAGAACCTGGGAACCGTGAGGTGTTACCACCACCGTGTCCTCGATACGAACACCGCCCAGGCCCTCCTGGTAAACCCCGGGCTCAATCGTGATGACCATTCCAGCTTCCAGCTTCGTCCGTTCCTTTCGGCCCACGCGGGGGCGTTCGTGAATTTCCAAGCCGAGGCCGTGTCCGGTCGAATGGATGAACATTTTTTCCATTCCGAAGCGCCGCAACACGTCGCGGGCGGCCCGGTCAACGCTAGCGCAAGAAACGCCTGGCTTTACTGCATCGACTGCCGCCAGTTGGCTCTCGAGCACTGCGCGATACATTCGCTTTTTCTTCGAGCCCAACCTGCCGGTCGCATGGGTACGAGTCATATCGCTGGCGTAACCAGCGGTGTTCGCGCCCACATCCATTAATAGTAGTTCATCCCGGCCAATCGAGGAGTTGGTAGGGCGCGCATGCGGAAGCGCGCTCCTCGGACCCGAAGCAACAATGCTCTCAAACGCCGGTCCGTCAGCCCCCAAGCGGCGCATGCGGTATTCGATCTCCGCCGCCAGGTCGATCTCGGTCATCGAGGGCTTGAAATGGCACAGTGCCTGCTCAAGCGCGGCCGAATTCAATTCTACCGACGCTTTGATTGCCGCGATCTCGCTGGCGGATTTCACCATTCGTAACGATTCGATGACGCCCACGACGGGCCTGAGACGAATTCCCTCGGAGGACTCCCTTAGCTGCTTGTAATCTTCGAAGCTGATGCGGTTTTGCTCAAACGCAACGGAGGGCAAGCGGAGCCGCTTGCTCCAGGTGGACAGCTCTTTGAGCAGCAGTCCTTTGGCGATCTTTAGTTCACAATCCGATTCCTGCGCCGCCTGGATTTGGTAACGAGGGTCGGTGAACAGAAAACTTCGATCTTTGGTGAGCAGCAGTGCCCCGTGACTGCCGGTGAAGCCGCTGAGATAGCGGACGTTCGGGAGAGCCGTAACGACCATCGCATTGGCGCGCGCATCCTGCAAAGACGGCCACAGTCGCTCGCGACGCAGTTCGAACTCGGTGCGATGTCCCAAAGCAGGCCTAGGGCTTCAGCAACAACTTGCCGGTTGTCTTGCGGCCTTCCAGATCGCGATGCGCCGACGCGGCATCCGACAAGGCGTAAATACGGTGGATGCGAATCTTCAGGCGCCCTTCGGCAATCCATTTGAAAAGGTCGGAAGCCCGCCACTGTAACTCTTTGGGATCGCTTACGTAATTGGCGAGCGTGGGCCTGGTGAGAAAGAGCGATCCTTTCTGGCTCAACACGAGCGGATCGATCTGACCGACAGGCCCGCTCGATTGACCGAAGCTGGCCATCAAGCCGCGGGGACGGAGGCAATCGAGGCTTTTGTGAAAGGTGGTGTGACCCACCGAATCATAGACCACCTCGACACCTTTGTTTGCGGTGATCCGTTTGACTTCGTCGAGGAAGTCCGTCCTGGTGTATAGCACGACATGGTCGGCGCCGTGATCGCGGGTAAGCTGTGCCTTCTGGTCAGTCGATACGGTCCCGATCACGGTTGCGTCCACAAGCTTGGCGATTTGAACCAGAAGCAATCCGACGCCTCCAGCCGCCGCATGAATGAGGCACGTTTGCCCCGCTCCAAGCGCAAAGGTCGAATGCGTTAGATAATGCGCCGTCATTCCTTGCAGCATGATGGCGGCGCCGTCTTCGAAGCTGACCTTTTCGGGGAGTTCTACCAATACCGATTGAGGGACAACGGCGTACTCTGCGTAAGAGCCGCGCGCCATGGCATAGGCAACGCGTTGTCCGGCTCGCCAGTGGACGCCCTTCCCGACGGCTTCCACCGTTCCAGCGGCCTCGCTGCCAAGCTTCACCGGCGTTTCGGGTGCTTTGTAGAGGCCGCTGCGGAAGTAGACATCGATAAAGTTGATACCGATCGCCTCCACTTTGACCAGGACTTCGCCGTCGCCCGGTTCGGGCTTGGGAACTTCCAGGTACTTCAGATTCTCCGGTCCGCCAATGGGATCGGCAACGATGGCCTTCATATCTTGCCGATTCTACGACGGCCGCTTCCGGGACGAGTAATGTGCACGTCGCCCTACACGGCCCAACTGTAATCGCGATTCATCTGGTCCGTGGGCTCGTTGTCGATCAGCCGCATAAGCTCCAGACGCAGAGCGTCCACGAGCGCGCGCCAGCTCGCGTCGATTACGTTATTCGAAACGCCGACGGTAACCCAGCTTCGCCTATGATCGCTCCACTCCACCAGCACGCGCACTTTTGACTCCGTCCCGACCTTCGCACCCAAGACGCGCACTTTGTAGTCCGTCAGTCGAACGCTGGTGATGGCTGGATACACAGAAGCGAGGCATTGCCGGAGACAGATGTCCAACGCGTGAACCGGTCCTTCGCCGGTCGCCGAATAGGAGTGGACATTCTCGCCCACGCGCATGGTGACGTTGGCTGTGGTCACCGTCTCGTCATTACCCGGCAACTTCCCGAACACGCCGCTTTGAAGCCGGGTCGCCACCTCGTAGCTGACTATTTCGAAAGGATGGAACTCGGGATGAGCCGCTTCCCGCACCAGCAGTTCGAATGTTCCTTCGGCGGCTTCGAAATCGTAGCCTTCGTGTTCCATCATCTTGATGCGCTGGAGCAACTCCCGGCGCGGCATATCGGTGAGATGGTCCTGCAATCCGAGCTGCTGCAGTTTGAAAGCGATGTTGCCGCGGCCCGAAAGATCGCTGAGCAAAACGCGTTGCCGGTTACCGACCATCTCAGGCCTGATGTGCTCATACGTAGCTGCGTCCTTCAAAACGGCGCTTACATGAATGCCGCCTTTGTGCGCGAACGCGCTGTTTCCAACGAAAGGCTGCTCGTGACGGAGCGGAAGGTTCGCCAGCTCTGCCACAAACTGGGCGACGCTGGTGAGGTGCTTCAGCTTTTCGCGACCCACCGTCATGTGCCCGAGTTTCAACTCGAGATTGGCAATGATGGAGCAGAGATTAGCGTTGCCGCTCCGCTCTCCATAGCCGTTGATGCAGCCCTGCACGTGGGTTGCCCCTGCTTCCACGGCGAGCAGCGTATTCGCCACTGCCACTTCCGAATCGTTGTGGCAATGGATGCCCAGAACTCCATCGAAGCGGCTGCGAACGTCTTGAACGATCTCGACAAGGCGCCCCGGCAATGTGCCCCCGTTGGTATCGCACAGGCAGAGCACCTCCGCGCCGGCCTTCTTTGCGGTTTCGAGCGTGCGCAAGGCAAAAGCGGAGTTCGCATTGTACCCATCGAAGAAATGCTCGGCGTCATAGACCACTTCGCGTCCGTGTGCTTTCACGTAAGAGACGGTATCCGCGATCAGTTGCAGGTTTTCTTCTTCGCTCAAGCCCAGTGCAGTTCGCACATGGAACTCCCAGGATTTACCAAAGATGGAAACCGCCGGAGTTTGCGCGGCGAGCAAGGCGGCGACGTTTGGATCGGTATCGACCGAGTTCTTCGCCAACCGTGTTGCGCCGAACGCCGTCAGCTTGGCGTGTTTGAGGTTCAAAGCCTTCGCCCGATCGAAGAATTCCTTATCCTTCGGGTTCGAACCCGGCCACCCTCCTTCGATGTAATCGATTCCAAACTCGTCGAGCTTCTCCGCGATCAGTAGCTTATCGTCAACGGAGAACGACACGGATTCGCCCT
>JAVKSW010000071.1:0-9492 GCA_039583505.1 Bryobacteraceae bacterium
TGGGCCGGATCGATAACCGCCTCGAAGACTTTGGAAAGCAGCGTGTGCGGATCACCGAATTCGATTTACGGGATACCCTGGATGCCATCCTGGCCGGCAAGCCGGCGCCACACGCGCGTACTAAGGCGTTGGGTTGCTCGATTGTTCGAAAGAATTGAAAGGATCCCGTAGGATGCGATTTGCTTTCTGCTGCGCTCTGATTGCAGCTAGCGCGGGCGCGGCCACGGCACCCACGTACAACCAGGACATTGCGCCGATTCTCTACCAGAACTGCGCGACGTGCCATCGTCCCGGTGAAGTCGCGCCGTTTTCGTTACTTACTTACCAGGACACGGCGAAGCGCGCGGCGTTGATTGCGACGGTGACGAAGGCGCACGTGATGCCGCCCTGGAAGTCGGAGCCAGGGTACGGGGAGTTCAGAGATGCTCGCCGGTTGACGGATGAGCAGATCGCGATGATCCAGAAATGGGCGAGCAGCGGCGCGCCGGAAGGCGACGCCGCGGCAAAGCCCGAACCGCCGAGATTTACGAACGGCTGGCAGCTTGGCCAGCCCGATAAGGTGGTGACGACTGCGGCGAAGTTCGCGGTGCCCGCGGACGGACCCGATCAGTACCGGTGCTTCGTGATTCCGATGGATCTCGATCAGGACGTCTACGTCAGTGCATTAGAGTTCCGCCCGGACGATCGCCGAACCGTGCATCACGCGCTGGTGTTCACCGATCGCATGCATCAAGGGCGCAAGCTGGCGGAAGGATCAGCGGATGGAGGTTATGCGTGCTTCGGAGGGCCGGGCTTTGCGGGCGGGCTGATGGGTGGCTGGGCTCCCGGCTTCATCGCCGCAAAACCGGTGCCCGGTTATGCTACTCCGCTGCGGAAGGGCACCGATTTGGTCATCCAGATACACTACCATCCTTCGGGAAAAGCAACGCAGGATCAATCGTCGCTGGGCCTGTACTATGGCGATCCGCCGACGCACGGACGAACGGCAGTGATTCTCCGCACGCGACACATCGATATCGACCCCGGCGACTCGCATTACGTGGTGAAGGCGGAGATCACCACGCCATACGATGCCGAACTGCTTCGCATCACGCCCCACGCGCACTATTTGTGTAAGGACATGAAGATCAACGCACACCTGCCGGATGGTTCAGTCACGCCGCTGATTTGGATTAAGGACTGGGATTTCAATTGGCAGAGCGCTTATACGTATAAGACTCCGATCAGGATTCCCAAAGGGACGCGGATCGACATGGAGTATACGTACGACAACTCGGAAGGCAACCCGCGGAACCCTTCCCATCCACCGGTGCGGGTGACCTACGGCGAGCAGACGACCGATGAGATGGGGCTGGCCTTTCTCACTTTTGCGCTGCCGACGCCGGCGGATGCGGTGGCGTTTCGACGGGCTGCGCACGCGTCGCGCTGAGAAGCCGCGCGGCAATCAGCCGTGAATCTTCTGTTTTCGAATAAGCATTCTGATGAATTGCTCAATCTTGCGAGCGCGGGTCTCCGGCTTTT
This sequence comes from Bryobacteraceae bacterium, assembly GCA_039583505.1. Classification (GTDB taxonomy): domain Bacteria; phylum Acidobacteriota; class Terriglobia; order Bryobacterales; family Bryobacteraceae; genus Bog-105. Next base: position 1,522 of record JAVKSW010000071.1, read on the forward strand.
TCGCGGTTTGAATTCGCCAAAGAACTGCATATCGATTCGCCCGATTTAGAGCGTCGAAAAACGCTTTGGCCCGCGGGCTCGCGTCGAGAGCAGTCTGGAAATCAATCGGGACTGATGCTACACGGGGCGAATCATAGGCTTGCTCCCAGCGCCCATTTTGCTTTGCGTTCTCGATTGCTTCGAGCCCCGCACGTTTCATCTCGCCACTTGCAATCAGGGCCGAGGCCTTCTCCCGGTTGATCTTCGACCAGAGACTATGGTTTGAGCGCGGAAGAAATTTTTGAAGCCAAGCCTGTTCACTTTCCGGCTTCTTCTGCCCGTCAATCCATCCGTAGCAAAGTGCAGCGTCGAGAGCTTCCTGGTAAGTCACCGATCGCGACCTTGCGCCCTTCTTCGCGATGCGAAGCCACAGACCGCTGCTGGTGCGATGGCTGTGCTCAAGCCAGACCGCCCAGTCCGCTTTCGATCTGAAGCCCCTGATCGGAGAACTATCCAAGGTGTTCGACTGCATGTGGGCAGATTTCCTGGCTGACGCCATTTTCCTAATCTATCCCCTGGTTCCACTCCCGTGGGGCACTTGCCGTTGCTCCGCTTGGGGTCTATCAGTGAGGGTGAGGATCGCGGCGGCAGCGATGATTAGGCCGCCGCCGAGCCATGCCCCGGGACCGAGACGATCACCGAGGAGGGTGACTCCCAGGATGGACCCGAAGGCGGGCTCAATATTCAGAAAGACCCCGGCGCGCGAGGCGGGTACGCGATGGATGCCCCAGTTCCATAACAGAGTGCTGGCGGCGGTGGAGAGCAGGCCGCTGCCGGCAACCGCCAGCCACACGTCAAGGCTGATGCCGCGGGCCGGAGGCGGGCCGTCGCGCAGGAGCACCCAAACAGCCAACATCGCCGTTCCGGTGAGGAGACCCCAAGCGGTGACCGAGAGCGGAGAGCGACCGCCGGCCATCAGGTACTGATTGAGGAGCACCCAGGAGAGCGCGACAACCAAAGACAGGACGACTAACAGATCGCCCCAAAGATTGCCGCCCCGGACACCGTGTCCGCCGCTGAGGACAATGAGCGCGATACCCGCGGTAGAACTGAGCAGCGCCAACCAGCCTTTCCAATTGAGGCGCTCATGGGTGAATACGGTGGCTCCGGCAGCGAGAATCACGGGCATAGTTCCGACCATCAGCGCGGCATGGCTGACGGTGGTGAGCTTCAGGCCTTGAAACTGGATCATGAACTGGAGAGGAACGCCGAAAAAGAATGCGACGAGCAACAGTTTCCACTCGCGCCGGGAGAAGCGCGGGACCTTGACGACGGGCAGGAGTCCCGCGCAGGCAAAGAGGAACCGGTAGAGAACGAAGTGCCCTACGCCAAGTTGCGCGAATGCAACCTTGCCGAAGAAAAACCCGGCTCCCCAGAAGGTGCCGGCGAGAGCACACGCTGTGTAGCCGACTGTATGTGTTCGCGTTTGCAGCCGTTGCGTCGAGAGCGGAAGGGAATCGCGTATCACGTGGGGCGGTGCTGTTCTCCGATGTTAAACAGCAAGCGCCGCCAGCTCTTATTGCTGCCAACCGCCGCCGAGGGCGTTATAAATTTGAACGAGGGCGAGCCGCTCGTTCAAGCGGGCGCGGGCGAGATTTAACTCGGCAGCGAAGAAGGTGGTCTGGCTGGTGAGGACTTCGAGGTAACTGGTCGCGCCGCCCTGGTAACGGATGTCGGAGAGGTGGGCACCTTCCTGTGCCGCGGTCGAGAGTGCTTCCTGGTGCTCGCGGTATTGACGAAATTTCTGGTAGGCACTTAGCGAATCGGCGACTTCGCGGAAGGCGGTCTGGAGCGTCTGCTGGTACGTGAGCAAGGCCTCCTGCTGCTGTGCCTGCGCGAGGCGGACGTTGGCGCGAAGACTGCCGGCGTTGAAGATGGGCTGCGAGGCGGCGGCAGTCCAGGTCCAGGTGCGGGTCGCCCAATTGAAGAGATTGCCGAGACCGATGCTTTCCACGCCACCGTTCCCGGTGAGCGAAATCTGAGGGAAGAGTTGAGCGCGCGCTACCCCGATGCGGGCGTTGGCAGCGATCAAACCCTCCTCCGATTCGCGAATGTCGGGGCGGCGTTCCAGGAGCTGGGAGGGTAAACCGGCGGGAACGGTGAGAGGGAGCGGTTGCTCGGTAATGGCGCGGCCACGCGGAATGCCGGCGGGATTCTCGCCAAGGAGGACGCTGATTTGATTTTCTTCCTGGGCGATCGCCTGTTCGGTTTGCGGAATGGCTTCGGCCGCTTCCTCGACGAGCTGTTGCGCCTGGCGGACATCGACGAGCGATGTGGCGCCGCCCTGCTCGAGCGTTTCGGTGAGCTTCAACGATTGCTGCCGGGAAGCGAGGGTGCGCCTGGCGATGTCCAATTCGAGGTCATATTCACGAAGTTGAAAATAGGCAGCAGCAAGACTTTCGACAAGCGTGCTGAAAACAGCGCGACGGCCCCACTCGGTTTGGCGGAGGTTGGCGCGAGCCGCTTCCGTGGCGCGGCGATACTGGCCCCAGAAATCGAGATTCCAGGAACCAGCCAGCGCGAGCTCGTCGGCGACGTAGGAGTAGGCATGGAAAACTCCCGGAATGCCGGGGAAACGGGTTCCGGTGAGATTGCCGCCCACGCTGGCACTTGGAAATTGATTGGCGTGCGTGATGACGAGTTGCGCCTGCGCCTGGATGATGCGGGTAGCGGCGATTCGAATGTCGTAATTCTGCTGGAGAGCGGTGTGAATGAGATTTTGCAGAACCGGGTCCTGAAACACCGTCCACCACTTTTGATCTCCGAGAGACGCGGTGGCGGTCTGATCGGGCGTGGCGCTGCGGTAGGCAGCCGGAACGTTCACTCTCGGCCGTTGGTAATTCGGGCCGACGGTGCAGCCTACGAGCAAAAGCATCAGCAGGCAGGTTAATACATAGGCGGGAGACCGTTGGGTCATGCCGTATCACCCTGGCTTTGGGCCGCCTGTGGCAGTGCGGGGCGCTTCTTCGGGCCGATGCGATGCGAGAGCTTCTCAACCACATCGAACATGACCGGGATCAGGAAGATGGCGAGCAGCGATGCACACAGCATTCCGCCGATCACGGCCGTTCCGAGGACTCTGCGGGAAACAGCTCCGGAACCAGCGGCTCTCCACAGCGGCACGCAACCCAGAATGAACGCGAACGCGGTCATGAGGATGGGCCGGAGACGGATACGGGCTCCGATGAGGGCGGCCTCCTCGATGCTCTTGCCGTGCTCTTCATACTCACGTTTGGCGAATTCGACAATCAGAATGGCGTTCTTGGCGGCCAATCCGATTAACATGATCAGCCCGATTTGGGCGTAGACGTCGTTATCGAAATGGCGCAACCAGAGGAAGAGATACGCGCCGAACACGGCGATGGGCGTGCTCAGCAAGACGCTGAAGGGTAGTGACCAACTCTCATACTGCGCGGCGAGGATGAGAAAGACGAATAAGAGCGACAGGCCGAAGATGACGCTGGCGGGAACACCCTGGGCGGCCTGCTGCTCCTGGAAGGACATGCCCGTATAGTCGTAACCCATGTTGGAAGGCATGGTCTGCGCGAATACTTCCTGCAGCGCCTGCATGGCCTGGCCCGTACTGTAGCCCGGTGCGGCGGCGACGTTGATTTGCGCGGCCTCGTATTCGTTGTAGCGAATGGTGAACTCTGGACCGTTGATGGGCTTGATATCACTGACCGCGCTAAGCGGCACCATGCTTCCTCTGTTGTTGGCGACGTAGAAGCGCGGCAGGTCATCATCTGCGTTGCGGAAATTGCCTTCGGCCTCGACGTAGACCTGCCACTGACGTCCGAAGCGGTTGAAGTAGTTCACAAGATAACCGCCCATGAACGCTTGCAGAGTTTCATAGACGTCGCCGACAGCGATGCCTTGGCGTTCGACCTTGGCGCGATCGACATCGATGTACTGCTGCGGAACAGAAGGAAGAGAGGTGGTGTTGAGTCCCACGAGTTCTTTTCGCTTGCGAGCAGCTGCCATGAACTTATCCACGTTTTGTTGAAGCGTGGCGAGATTGCTGCCGGAGCGATCTTCGAGAACCATCTGCACGCCACCGGCGGTGCCGACGCCCGGAATAGAAGGCGGCGTAAAAGAGAACGCAATGCCATCCCGCACCGTTGCGAGCTGACCGGCGATGTGGTTCCGTATGGCGGTGTAGCTTTGGTCGTCGCTGGTGCGCTGGTCCCAAGGTTTTTCGGTCACAAAGAAGAAGGCGCTGTAGGTGCTTTGCACTCGGCTCAACAAACTGAAGCCGATGACGGAGGTGCATCCCTGAACGCCGGGGGTGTGGAGAATGATGTCTTCCACCTGTCTTGCGGCAGCGGAGGTGCGCTGCAAGGAAGCGGCGTTGGGCAACTGGAGCGCGACAAACACGTAGCCTTGATCCTCTTCCGGGAGGAAGGACGAGGGCAGCTTGGTCCCGATGAAAACCGCGACGACGGCGGCTGCGGCGAGAAGGAGCAAACTAAAGCCAGCTTTTCTAATGAGCGCGCCGGACGCGCGGACATAGCCCTCTGTGGCGTGGCCGAATACGCGGTTGAACCAATCGAAAAAGCGGCGAAGCAGCCCGCCCGATTTCTTCTTCGGTCGGAGCAGGAGCGCAGCCAGTGCTGGACTGAGCGACAGAGCGTTGAAGGCGGACAAAATGACCGATATCGCGATGGTAACGGCGAACTGCTGATATAAGCGGCCGGTAATCCCCGGTATAAAAACCGTGGGGACGAAGACGGCCGTGAGGATAAGAGCAGTCGCAATCACGGGGCCGGAGACCTCTTTCATGGCCTGGAGAGTTGCGTCATGCGGATTCATCCCTTCTTCGATGTGGCGCTCCACGGCCTCGACGACAACGATGGCGTCGTCGACGACGAGACCTATGGCGAGCACGAGTCCGAACAAAGAGAGCGTGTTGATAGAGAAGCCGAGGGCGGGAAAAACAACGAAGGTTCCGATGAGGGAGACCGGGACGGCGGCAAGCGGAATGATGGTCGCGCGCCATCCTTGCAGGAAGATGTAGACCACCAGTACGACCAGCGCCAGGGCTTCGAGCAGCGTGTATAGGATTTCCCGCATACCGGCAGTGACGGCCAGAGTGGTGTCAAGACTGACCTGGTAAGCGAGATCTTGGGGAAAGCCTTTGGCGAGCTTAGCCATAGCTGCGCGGACGTTGTCGGCTGCTTGGACGGCGTTCGAGCCCGGCAACTGATAGATGGCGAGAATCGCGGAGGGCTGGCCGTTGTAGCGGCCGGTCAGGTTGTAAGTTTGCGATCCGAGTTCGAGGCGCGCGACATCTTTCAAGCGCAGGTTGGAGCCGTCGGGATTAGCGCGCAAGATGACGTCGCCGAACTGTTCCGCGGTTGTTAACCGGCCTTGCGCCTGAACGCTATAGGTGAATTGCTGCCCGTTGGGCGCGGGTTCGGCGCCGATCTGTCCCGCAGGATTCACGGTGTTCTGGGACTGCAACGCGGAAACGATCTGCGGGACAGTGACCTGCAGTTTGGCAAGCTTGTCAGGATCTACCCAGCAGCGCATGGCATACTGACCCGCGCCGAAAACCTGGACGCGCGCGATTCCGGGGGTGCGGGTCAACTGGTCAACGAGGTTGATGTAGCCGTAATTAGCAAGAAACAAGCTGTTGTACGACCCATGCGGCGAATACAGAGCAACCAGCATGAGCGGCGAAGAAAGCGACTTGATGACGGTGAGCCCCGCTGTGGTCACCTGGGCCGGCAACTGAGGCTGCGCTTGCGAAGTGCGCAACTGCGTGAGGACTTGATCGGTATTGGGGTCGGTGCTGACGTCGAAATCGACAGTGATCTGAGTCTGCCCGTTGCTTCCGTTGATCGAGTACATGTAGTTCATGTTGTCGACGCCACTGATCTGCTCTTCGAGAGGGGTGGCCACGGATTGTTCGAGCGTTTGGGCGTTGGCGCCGGGATAATTTGCCTGCACGAGGATTTCGGGCGGGACGATGGAGGGGAACTGCGCGATGGGAAGGCGCAGCATGGAGATAACGCCCACCAGGACCATGAGAATGGCAATAACGATGGCGACAATTGGGCGGTTGATAAAGAATCGGGACATGCTACTTCGGCTCTCCTTGCGATGAGTAGGGAGAAACCACGTTGAGCTTGTCGGGCTGAGGAGTGACCGTTTCGCCGTCTGCCACTTTGGAGCTTCCTTCGGAAACCACGCGATCACCGGGTTTGAGACCGCCCTCTATAACCCACAGGTCGCTTACCTTATCGCCGACCTGCACGGTTTGCACGTGGATCTTGTTATCGGGGCCGACGAGCGCGATCTGATAGCGGCCCTGCAATTCCGAGACGGCGCGCTGCGGCACGACCAGCGCATTCCGATGCAGAGAAGTAAGAGCCGTGATGCGGCCAAATTGTCCAGGACGGAGGATATTGCCTGGATTGGCGAACGCTCCCACGATGCGAATGGTGCCGGTTTGAGTGTCGACACTCCGGTCGGCAAACAAGATGCGGCCGGAATGCGGATAGACGGCGCCGTTGGCGAGAGTGAGTTGAAGCGGAACCGGATTTTTTGAGCGCAGAAGATCGGAGCTTGATCCACCGGCCTTGATCTTCTCCGCAAGGCCCAGATATTCCTGTTCACTGATAGAAAAATAGACCTTGATGGGATCGACTTGCGAGACGGTGGTGAGGACGCTTGCCGGGCTTACCAGATTGCCGATTTGCGTGTTAGCGATGCCGGCGATCCCGGCAACCAGGGAACGAACTTTCGTGAACCCGAGATTCAACTCCGCGGTTGCGATATTCGCTTGCGCGGTCTCAATAGCGGCGTCACCGGCTTTGATCAGCGCCTCATTCTGGCGCTGCCCCTGAACGTCCGTATCCAACTGACTCTGGGCGATTGCGTGCGCCTGGGCCAGCGGAGTGTCACGCTTTACATTCAGCTGAGCGAGGCCGAGTTGCGCTTGCGCCTGTCCGAGCTGCCCGCGGGCTTGCGCGAGCTGTCCTTGCGCCTGTTCGAGCGCCGCTTGAAACGGCCGCGGGTCGATCTCAAACAGCACGTCGCCCTTCGACACATACGAGCCCTCGGTATAGTTCTGGCGGATGAGATAACCGCTGACTTGCGGCTGAATGTTGGCAGTCACGAAACCCTCCAGCGAGGCAACCCAGTTGCCGTAGATCGGCACGGTCTCCTGCTGAACGGTAGAGACCCCTACATCGGGCGGCGGCGGAGCGGCATGTTGTTCCGATCTATTGCCGCAGGCTACTAGAACCATGGCAATAAAGGCGAAAATGAACCCGCTGAAAACAGATTTCCTGGGTGTCGATGTGGTCGCGATCACGTTTTGTTAAACCTTGGGGAGGAGTCGGCGACGCCGAGCCGGGATGCCAGATAACAACGCAGAAGCATCCTGAATTCTTGAACCATCGGCTGTTTCGCCGCGCGCTTTGATTCGGCGTAGAGCTGGTTCATGCCTTTAATCAGTTGAAGAGTCACAGAGGCCATGCGCAGCGCCTTAGCCGAGGAGACGGAAGGTTTCTGAAGCAAAAACAAGCGCGCCAGCAGCTTACGAAGAAGCTTTCGAATGGATGGATCGCGCGTGCTGGAGGGCGCATCGAGCAGAGCAAGAAACGCCGGATGTTCGCCGACGAACTCAATAGCAGTATCGATAAGCTGGTCCACCAGGTGCTCAATATTCAGAGATGCAGCCCGGCTCTCAAGAGATTCCCAGGCAGCTTGAAATTCCTTCCCATACTGGGCGCGGAGAGCTTGGGTGAGGGATTCCTTGTTGGGAAAAAATTGATACAGCGAGCCGATGCACGAACCGGCCCGATCGGCGATCTCGTTCATGGTTGCGGCTTCATAGCCGACATCGGCAATCACAGAGGCGGCCGCGTCGAGCAAGGCAGCCACGCGACGCTCGCCGCGCTGCTGGCTGGGCAAGCGCCGGGGTAC
>JAVKSW010000072.1:0-9438 GCA_039583505.1 Bryobacteraceae bacterium
CGGGAGAGGTGAAGGATCCGCGGCGCACACTGCCGAAATCGCTGATCGTCGGCACGGTCGTGGTGATTGTGCTGTACCTGCTTGCCAACGTGTCTTACTTGTTGACACTTCCCCTGGCGGCGATTCAGCAGGCCCCAGCCGATCGCGTGGCAACAGCGATGCTGGAGGCGATCGCGCCGGGATGGGGTAGTTCGCTGATGGCCGTTGCGATCATGATTTCCACCTTCGGCTGTGCCAACAGCCTGGTGCTTGCGGGTCCGCGCGTGTACTACGCGATGGCGAACAACGGATTATTTCTGCGGAGCGCCGCAACGCTCAACAAAGCCAAGGTCCCCGGACGATCCCTGCTGGTGCAGGGGATTTGGGCTTCCGCTCTAGTGTTGCCGCGGACTTTTAATATTCAATCCGGGCAGTATGGAAACCTGTACAGCAACTTGCTGGACTACGTGATTTCGTCCGCGCTCATTTTCTACATCCTGACGATTGCAGGTGTGATCCGGCTGCGGCATACGCGTCCGGAAGCCGAGCGGCCCTATCGCACGTTAGGTTATCCGGTTGTTCCGGCGATCTATATTGCCGGAGCAGCCGCGATTCTGCTGGCTTTGTTTCTGTATCGCGCATCCAGCACCTGGCCGGGGCTGTTGATTGTGCTTGCCGGAGTGCCGGTGTATGCCGCGATGAGAAAACGGAACGAAGAACGGACCCGGGCGAGCGTGTCGCAGTGAGGTGGTTAGCCGTGACCGGACGCGAACTTGGAAGTTGGTTTGGCGCGCCCGGAGAGGCTCGAACTCCCGACCTATTGATTCGAAGTCAATCGCTCTATCCAACTGAGCTACGGGCGCGCGCCACGCCTATCGTGTGCCTTCATTATACGGATGAGAAAATTTAAATAGAACACGCGCGCCGCGAAACGCAATCGTAAATTACACAAAGCGCGACACACAAATGAAAAGCGCTACAGAAACGGAAGTTAAAATCCGACTGCCCAACCACGCTGCCATGCTCGACGAGCTTGAGCAAGCGGGCTTTGCCATCTCTGTTGCCCGTGAGTTCGAATCGAACACTCTCTACGACACCCATGATCGAGCCTTGCGTGCCAAGCGTATGATCCTCCGGCTCCGTCAAGCGGGAGAAAATTCCGTAATCACCTGGAAAGGGCCGGGTGAAGCCGGTCCGTATAAGAGCCGGCCGGAGCTTGAGACCACTCTCGGGTCGCTCGAGACACTGCATCGAATTCTCATCGAACTAGGGTACTGGCCGGTGTTTCGCTACGAAAAGTATCGAACCGAGTTCCATCGCAAACAGGATGCCGGGGTCGTCACCGTGGACGAAACCCCCATCGGCGGTTTCCTTGAGTTGGAAGGCCCGGGCGAATGGATAGACAGCACAGCCCGCGAGCTGGGTTTCTCGCAAAGCGATTACATTCTGGAGAGCTATGCCAGACTTTATCTAGCCGATTGCGAGCGCCGCGGACTGGAACCGGCGCACATGGTCTTCGCGTCCCATTCGTGAGTGACTTTCGCTTTAGATGATTTGAACATGCCGGAAATGTTAAGTGCCGAAACAGCGTTCATCGACCGAGCCACCGGCGAACTGAGCCACGTCCGTAACGAGATCGGGAAAGTAATCGTCGGTCAGACGGAGGTCATCGAAGGTGTTCTGATCTGCCTCATTGCCGGCGGCCACGTTCTTCTCGAGGGTGTTCCCGGCTTGGGGAAGACCACCCTGCTGCGTACGCTCGCGCGGGTGCTTGACCTGCGCTACTCGCGCATCCAATTCACGCCCGACCTGATGCCTGGTGACATCGTCGGCAGCATGGTCATGGAAACCGACGAGCATGGGCACAAGAATCTTCAATTTCAACCCGGCCCGGTATTTGCAAACCTTGTCTTGGCCGACGAAATAAACCGCGCCACCCCCAAAACACAATCGGCGCTGCTCGAAGCCATGCAGGAGCGAACCGTTACCAGCGGCACGTCCACTTACTCGCTCGATCCGCCCTTTCTGGTGATGGCCACGCAGAACCCGATCGAAATGGAGGGAACGTATCCGCTTCCCGAGGCGCAGCTCGATCGTTTTCTGATGAAAATTTTGGTCACTTATCCGTCACGCGAAGATCTGAACAGGATCGTGGAAGTGACCACGAAAAGCGACGACGTCGATCTTCGTCAAGTCATGGAGCGCCAGCAGATCGCCGAACTGAAAGCCCTTTGTAGACAGGTAATCGTTGCGCCGCACGTGCAGGAATACGCTATTGAGCTGGTCATGGCTACCCAGCCCGGCACGCGCGATGCGGCGGAGGTTACCAACCGCTACATCCGCTATGGAAGTTCCCCCCGCGGCGCGCAGGCTTTGATCGAGTGCGGCCGCGTGCTAGCACTCATGCGCAGTCGTCTGCACCTCAGCATTGAGGATGTCCTGGTCGTTGCGCCTGCGGTCTTGCGCCACCGCATCATTCTGAATTTCGATGCGCATGCGGATGGAGAGACCACCGAGACCATTCTTCGCAAGATTTTCGATACTGTCGCTGCTCGCATGTAAATCTGCAGAGCTACCCCATTCACCGCCATGCCTGAACCGCTCGTTGATCGCCAGTTTCTGGAAAAACTCGAGCGCCTGACGCTGCAGTGGAAAAAGTCGTTCAATGGCTTGGTCGGCGGACACAACGTTTCGCGTTTCGCGGGCGCGGGCCAGGAGTTTCTCGATCACCGCAGCTTCCACGAGGGTGATGATCTGCGCGCCGTCAACTGGCGCGCCTATATGCGCTTCGAGAAGCTCTTCCTGAAAATGTTCCAGATTGAGCCACGTGTGCCGGTGCGCTTGCTGATTGATACCAGCGCGTCGATGACTGCCGGCGCCGGACCGGGCGATCTGACCAAATTCGAGTATGCGCGCAGACTCGCGGCTGCGCTTGTGTATGTCGGTCTGGTACGACTGGACAGTATCCTGCTCCAACCGTTTTCGACCCGCCTAGCCGATCCGCTTTTGTGCAGCGGCGGCCGTCATCGCTTTCAACCGGCTGAGAATTTTCTGCGTTCGCTCAAGCCCGGCGGTAAGACGAACTACTTCGAAACCGCTCGCCAGTACTTGACCACGTACCCGCAGCGCGGCCTCACCATCGTCGTATCGGATTTTTTGGACGACTTGGATTGCTTTCGTCCCTTGCAGTACATCGCCGACTTTGGCCATGAGCTTCTGTTGGTCCAGCTCTGGGGGGAAGAAGACCGCGAGCCGACCGGCAGCGGCGAATCGGAATTGATTGACGCGGAATCGGGAACCATCGTGAGAATTGCTCTTGATAACCGCGCCCGCCAGGCCTACACGGAGGCTTTTGAGCAGCACGCGGAGGAAATAAGAAGGTTGGCGCTGCGCAATGGCGGCCGATACGCCGGCCTGTCCACGCAGATGCCCATCGAAGAGGCCATGTTCGGCCCCATGGCAGTTATCGAGGGTGTCTACTGAGCGTGACGGCGTCTATTGAAGTGCCATGTTTTTTCTGAATCTCACCGCCGGCGAATTCCTTACATTGCTGAGCGCACTCAGCGGGCTGATTGCCGCGTTGTACCTGCTCGACCGCACCAGGCGAAAGAAGCTGGTCTCCACTCTGCGCTTTTGGACGCCCGCGCTTGCCGCGGACCAACAGCGCAGCCGCAAGCGCATGCGCGAGCCGTGGTCGCTCGTGCTGCAGTTGCTGAGTTTGCTTCTGCTCCTATTGGCTATCGCTCAACTGCAATTGGGCAATCGCAACCTTCGCGGCCGGGATCACGTGCTATTGCTCGACACATCCGCCTGGTCGGGAGAGAGCACTCGCGATGCTACTGTCCTTGACCGCGAGAAGCGGATCGCGCAGCAGTATCTTGCCGGATTACCTCTGCGCGATCGCGTCATGGTGGTGCGAGTCGATGCCCTTGCGACCCCCGCCACATCCTTTACATCGGACCGCACCCGCCTATCGAACGCGTTGAACGAAGCCACGCCGGGTTTTTCCGCGCTGAATATCGAACAGGCGCTCTCGCTTGCACGTCAGGCGCAGAGCTGGTCTGGAGGCCGGCCCGGCGAAGTGGTCTATATCGGACCCGGTTTTATTCAAGACGATGCGGCCCCCGAGACTCTCCCGAACCTGCGCACTGTCCTCGTTCCAACCGATCCCGAGAACTGCGGCATCCGCGCCATCGGCGTCAAGCGCGGCGATGAAGATCCAAACTCATGGCAAGCGACCGTCACCCTCAAGAACTACGGTTTCCAGCCGCACACCGTTACTTTGAAAACCCAATTCGCGGGAACCAGGTTTGCGCCGCGTGTTTTTTTGCTGAAGCCGGGCCAGGAGACCGGCGCGGAATACAACTTCGTCACCAATACAGCCGGCCAACTCGTCGCCGCCATCGAACCGGCCGATGCACTCGCTGCCGATGATCGCGCTGCATTGGAGCTGCCTCGAAACGGCTCGTTGCGAGTCGCTGCTTACACCAATCGTCCTGAGGTGCTCAGGCCGTTGCTCGAAGCAAATCATCGGCTTTCGGTAAAATTCTTCACCTCCGCGCAGTACGTAGCTAAACCGGCTGCCGACGTGATGCTGCTCGATCAGTTCGCGCCTCCGGCGCCGCCCGAAATTGCGAGCCTTTGGATCGAACCTCCCAAAACGGGCGCACCGCTGCCGGTCAAGAGCGTCGAAAAAGACGCGCTGATCAAGACCTGGAACTCTGATACTGCACTCGCGACCGGTCTGCATGCCAAGGAAGCTCCTCTTCCGGTTGCTGAAGTGTTCCAAACTTTTGAAAAAGACATTCCCGTCGGGAGTGTCTCGGAAGGACCGGTAGTCGTGGCCCGGCCCTCGAGTCGGAGTGGCCCGAAGATGGCCGTCATAGGCTTTGACCCCCTGAACGGGCAGCTCAGGTTTGAAGTCACCACACCGCTTCTTTTCGCCAACCTTCTGCACTGGCTTTCCCCTGAAGCGTTTCGCGCCCTCGACGTCACGGCTGGCCGGCCAGGTGCGGCCACCGTATCGCTCGACGCAAGCGAGCGTGTCGACCGTATACACATCACCTATGGCGACGGCTCACCCGTGCCATTTACGGTTCGAAACCGGAGTTTGCAATTGTTCGCGAGCCGTCCTGGTATCGTGCGTGTCTTCTCCGACGAGCGCGAGCGGGTGCTCTCGCTCACCTTACCCGATCTTGCCGAGCGCAAATGGAATCCGCCGGCCAATAGCGCCTCCGGTCTGCCGCCCTCAGCCCGATTCACCGCGTCGTCAACCGATATCTGGCAATTCCTGGCCGTGCTCGCCGGCGCCATTCTGTTAGTCGAATGGACCGTTTTCGGTCACCGCCGCCGCCACTCTCCGTCCTTCCAGAACCGCGCGCCCCAGCAAGCGGCGGCCGCCCCGCAGTTGGTATCCAGATGACCATCGTTCACCCCTGGGTCTTGCTGCTCGTTTGGGTCCCACTTGCCTGGGTCGTCTGGGCGTGGCGCTCCTCAGCCTCGCATCTCGGCTTGTTGTTGAAAGGTCTGAGCTTCGCCCTTATCCTCGCCGCGCTCGCTGAGCCCACCATCACCATGCCGGAGACTAAAACCGGCGCTGTGGTTCTGGTCGACACCTCCAGCAGCATCACGCGCGACGATCTCTCTCGCGCTTCGTCCCTGGTCGCGCAAATGGAGCGCCACAAGCATGGCAACTGGATGAAAGTGGTTCCGTTTGCCAGCGAGACGCGCAGTCTGCTTCCGCAGGAGGTCGCAAGCGGCGTCCGCCTGGTCCCAACTGCGAACGAAACCGGTAACGGCACGAATCTCGAAACGGCCTTGACCAGCAGCATGTCCGCCATTCCCGCTGGCCACATTCCGCGAGTCGTGTTGATCAGTGACGGGAACGCTAATGAGGGCAGCACCGCGCGTGCTATCGCGGAGCTGCAGCGCCTCGATGTTCCCGTCGACACGATTCCGCTTGCTGGCCGTCCGAACACGGGTTTGCATCTACAAGCGCTCTCGATACCGCGTGAGGCATACGCAGGCGAGCGGATTCCTATCGACCTCACGATTGATTCGCCAAATGACAGCAGTGCCCGAATCGAGATGTTCGCCGAAGGCAAGCAGCTCGGCAGCAATCCCATCGCACTCGCCGCCGGGACCAACAGCGTTCGCATTCATGCTCGTGTGAACTCGAGCGGTACTACGTCCATCTCCGGTCGAATTGCCGCCGGAAGCCTGGGCGAATTGCCGTTTGAAGTGGCCATTCAGCTTCGCCGCGCCAAGGTCCTTTACCTGTCGCAAGACCCTCCCGGGACGGAAGCGAATCTTCTTCAGGCATTCCATGAAGCCGAGTACGATCTCACGCGCGACGCCTCACTGATCGACAAGGGCTTAACCGGCGTTCAACTCGTTGTCTTGAACAATCTCGATCTCAACACCTTCAACCCCGCTCAGAAGAGCCGTCTGGAAGAATTCGTGAAAAATGGCGGCGGGTTGCTACTCATCGGTGGCGAGCGCCAGGTCTACAAAGAAGACAAACAGATGGATGCGTTGGATCGGGTGCTGCCTGCCAAAATTGCTCCACCCAAGCGGCCTGAGGGCACCTGTGTCGCCATCATCATCGACAAATCTTCCTCCATGGAGGGGCGGAAAATCGAGCTGGCGCGCCTCTCCGCGATTGGTGTTGTCGATCACTTGCGGCCCGTCGATACCATCGGCGTGCTCATCTTCGACAATTCCTTTCAATGGGCCGTGCCCCTTCGCCGCGCTGAAGATAAGTCTTTGATGAAGCGCCTCATTTCCGGTATCACGCCCGACGGCGGCACACAAATTGCGCCCGCGCTCGCCGAGGCTTATCGTAAAGTGCTGCCGTCCAAAGCGGCGTATAAGCACATCGTCCTGCTGACCGATGGAATATCGGAGGAAGGCGACAGCATCGATTTAGCAAGAGAAGCGCAGCAGCATCAGGTCACAATCTCGACGGTCGGGCTCGGCCAGGATGTCAACCGCACCTATCTTGAACGAGTCGCCGCGACATCCGGCGGCCGCAGCTATTTTCTGAATGAGCCGCAAGGGCTGGAGCAGATTCTGTTAAAAGATGTCCAGGACTATAGCGGCAAGACCGCCGTCGAAAAGGCGCTTACGCCCATCGTTGAGCGGCGGGCGGAAATTCTGGATGGCGTCGGCATGGAGCAAGCGCCGTCGCTGAAGGGCTATGCCCGATTTGCGGCTAAGCCCGAGGCGGAGACCATCCTCGGCATCGATGCAGAAAAGAAGGATCCGTTGTACGTGCGCTGGCAGTACGGCCTCGGTCGCGCTGCTGTGTTTACCTCGGATGCGAAGAGCCGCTGGGCGGAAGCGTGGGTGAGTTGGCCGGGTTTCGACAAATTCTGGATCAACGCCACTCGCGACCTGTTGAGTCACACTGAGCGCAGTGAAGCCGTCGCTCAGTTCGATACGGCGAATGAGGACATCCTGGTCAGCTACCACTTGGGCGCCGGTGTCGCGGAGCCCCCAACACCGCCGCGGATCTTCGTTCTCGGCCCCAATGGGTTTGAGAAGCCGATCGAAGTACAAAAGACGTCCGCGCGCGTATATCACGGACGTCTCCATATCGCGCGGCTGCGCGGGCTATTTCGCATTCGCCCGGTCGCGGAGTCGAGTGCTTTTCCGGAAGTCGGGCTCTACCGTCAGCAGGAAGAGCTGGAGGACTACGGATCGAATGAAGCGCTCCTTGCCCAGGTTTCAAAATTGACCGGTGGACGCTTCAATCCGCCTCTCGACTCGATCTTCGATGCGGCAGGGAAATCGATTTACACGACCTGGCAGCTCTGGCCCGCGCTCCTTGCTCTTGCCATCGCACTGACCATCGCCGAACTCGTTGCCCGGAAATGGAACGGCTTGATGCAATCCTTTCGTAGAGTTTCTTAACGACGGACCAGATGCGCAACCACCTCGAAGTGATAGGTTTGCGGGAAGAGGTCGACGAGCGTCAGCCGCTCGAACTGATACTCGGCGAGTAACTTCTTTGCATCGCGGGCCAGTGTGGATGGATCGCAACTCACCAGTGTTAACTTCGCTGGCTTGATCCGAAGCAGCTCGGCAGTCGCCGCCTTGCCGAGCCCCGCACGAGGCGGATCTGCAACCAGCAGGTCCGGTGCTTTTGTCATTTTGCTCAGGAACTCTTCAGCAGATGTCTTGGAATGCCGGATGTCTCTCCCGCTGCCATTGGCATTAGACTCCAAATCGCGATACGCCGGGCCGCCGCGCTCGATCGCGTCGACCGTCTCGAATCGGTCCGCGAGCGTGAGCGAAAAAAGCCCGACCCCGGCATACAAATCAACGGCCCATTTACCGGACGCTTTACCCAGGACTTCCTGAACCAGGGTATCGACAAGAAACCGGTTCACCTGAAAGAACGAGCCGCGGCTGATTCGAAAGCTGTGGCCGGCGGCGGCATATACAATCGGTCCTCCCGCGAGGTCAGGAAGGAAGGTCGCACACCAATCGAAGAAGCGGGCGGCAACGGGACGCGTCGCGTCCACGATCTGGAACTGCACTTCCGCTTCGTTCGTGAAGACCTCGAGCGAGCGCAAAAACCGCGGCCATTCGGGCTGTTTCGAAGCGGCTTGCAGTTTCAAAATAACGTTGTTCAACACCGGCGACGAGATATAGCAATGGTCGATCGAGCAAAGATCGTGCGATCCGGCCTGGTGAAATCCGGCCTCGCCGTCGCTGAAGTGGAGCTGGATTCTGTTCCGGTAAAACCAGTGTTCCCCGCTGAGCACTTCGATCTCGCCGTCGAAGGTGATGCCGCCGAGCCGCTGCAAAGTCTCGCGCAGAATGTCACGCTTCTGCTGCAGCTGGAATTCGTAACTGGCGTGCTGGTATTGGCACCCGCCGCAATTCGCGAAGTACTCGCAGCGTGGCGTCGTCCGTTGTGGAACCGGCTGGACGATGCGCAGGAGTTCTCCCCGCAACAGTCCGGTCTTCACGCGCTGGGTTGCGATCTCGACGTGCTCGCTCGGAAGCACGAACGGCGTGAGCACCACTTGGCCGTCGAGGCGAGCCAAACCGTCGCCGCCATACACCAGCTTCTCTATTTCGACTTCAGCAGCCATCCCTTACGATAGAGGTTCGTAAAATGCGTTTACGCGTACTATCGGGCGTTCAGCCCAGCGGTGAGCTTCACATTGGCAATTATCTCGGAGCGCTCAAGAATTGGGCGGAGATCCAGAGCGTCTACGAAAGCATCTTCTGCATCGTTGACCTGCATGCCATCACCGTCTATCAGAATCCGCAAGAGCTTTCGGCCAAGATCCGCGAAACCGCCGCGTTGTTTATCGCCTCTGGAATCGATCCGAAACAGTCGTCCATCATGGTTCAATCCAGCGTCTCCGGTCACGCCGAGCTTGCCTGGCTGCTCACCTGCGTTACTCCGCTTGGTTGGTTGTATCGCATGACGCAGTTCAAAGC
>JAVKSW010000073.1:0-9281 GCA_039583505.1 Bryobacteraceae bacterium
GCGTCAGTTGGCGACGGCTTCGATGGGGGCGTCGATCTCGAACTGGCCGGGTTGATAACGACGCCGTAGCGGTTACAGTACCAGTTCCGGGCCCACAGGTGCGAGATCACCGCCACGACTACAGCCGCTATTGCGGTAGTCAAGATGGCTCGCCCCGAACCGCGTTCAAACCCAAAAGAAAAGAAAACAAGAATGAACGCCCACAACGGCGCCAGCCCAGCGCCCTGAAGGTCCTGAAAATGCTCGGTCACATAGCGTAGATCTTCACCGCGCTTGGTAAGCACTGAGACGCTTTGCTCGACCACGCCCACCTCGAATGCAGGAATGTCTATTAACGTAGACTAGTTTACCAGGTAAACCGAGCACCGTTCAATCCTCATGAAAAATCCAAGTTGAGGCTGCACTTCGCGGTCGTTAACTCCTCCGTGGATACCCTTATCGGAACCCTTGCCAAAGTACCAAAGTGACTGCTTCCGTGCCCAGTCCTGGATCGTCGGCAAACCGGTAGTTGGGCCAGATTAAGACCGTGAACTCGGCATCGTATTGCTAACCGCGCGACAATTGGGAACCTACACGCAAGAATTCGCGTACAGATCATGAGCATAGCTCCGCCTTGCTCGCCAAATCGCAGGCAGTGCCAATTCGTCCGGGAGAATACGCTGTGAACCGCACCATCATTTCGGCCGTTCTGTTTACTTCCGTTTGTCTGATCAGTCTTGCACAAACCCCGTCATTCAGTGGCCTTTGGGTTGTTACTGAGGACTTCTTCGGCACCCCTCGCTACATGCGGCTGCAACTCGAACAGAACGGCTCAAAGCTCACTGGTGAGCTCAATGGCGACAAGCTTCAAGGCAGCGTAAGTGGCAGCACCATTCACTTCGTGGCACGCAACGAAAAGAAGGACACTATGGAAGTTCGGGGCACATTCGCCCAAGGAATTCTGACGGCGACTATGGTCGCTACTGACGCGGCTAATCGGGACCGTCCGTACACGTTCTCACTCACGGCACAACCCGCTCCGCCGTTAGAACACCGGGCGCCTCAGCGCCACAATTTTACGCCCACCGTGTTCTATCGACAGTTCTCCGCACTCAACAACCCCGTTCTAACGGCCGCGCCTGGCGACACGATCCACACCACCACGGTGGATGCCGGCGGCACCGACGACAATAATATCCGCCGCGTTGCCGGCGGCAATCCGGAGACCGGCCCTTTCTACATCGAGGGCGCCATGCCTGGCGACGTGCTGGTCGTACACGTCAACAAACTTCGCCTCAACCGCGATTGGGCCAGCAGCGATGATTTCCTTGTCGATCGCAGCCTCAACTCCGAACTGGCGGTCAAAATGAAAGATGTTGGCAAGGAAGTTCGATGGCATCTTGACCTCGCAAGTGGCAGAGCGTCACCGGAAAAGCCGAGCGCGCACTTGGCGCATTTTAGTATTCCGCTCAAGCCGATGCTCGGTTGCATTGCTGCCGCGCCGAGCGTCTCGGGGGCCGCGCCGGGCACCGGCGACTCCGGCTTCTACGGCGGCAACATGGACTTCAACGAAGTGGGTGAAGGCGCAACCGTCTATCTACGTGTTTCGAACCCCGGTGCATTGCTTTACTTCGGTGATGGACATGCCGCGCAGGGCGACGGGGAACTCAACGGCAACGCACTGGAGACCTCGATGGATGTTGAACTCACGGTCGATGTCATCCCCAATAAGCGCATTGGTGACCCGCGCATCGAAACCGCGGACGCGATCATCACCATGGGGCTCGATGGCTCGCTCGACGATGCGTTCAAAGAAGCGACCAGCGATATGGCAGCCTGGCTTGCGGAAGATTACAAACTCACGCCTTCCGAAATCGCTCAGGTGATTGGAGCCGCCGCTGAATACAGGGTAAGTGAAGCTGCCGATCGGAACGCAGGCGTTGTCTTGAAATTAAAGAAGAGCTATCTGCAGCCACTCGCGCCCGCGGCGAAATAAGTCGTCAACACACCTGCCCGTCGTCGCATGCGAAGAATTCTGCCCGTACGAATTAGTCGAACGGGCTACATCGTACGAAGGAGATTCGTAGTCGCAAGGCCGCTTACTCCAAGTCACTTTCAGTCCCTAAACGTCATGCGCACATGTCGCAAGAGCTTCCGGATCGAGGAGTTTGCCTGCCGCTTCCGGCGGTTCGCCGTTGCGGAGCGATGACGCACTGGCTCCGCAGCGAAGGAGGAAATACGCCGAGCCGGCCCTTAGGGCAGGCTCGGTTGTCTGAGGGATAATCTAGGCTGCTCTGCGTCCGACTGGCTACGAACGAGCTAACCGGCCGCGTGCTGCGACTCCGATGAGAACTCCAAAAGCAAGCAGGCTCGTAGTCAGCGTGCTTGGTTCCGGCGCTCCAGTGCTCTGGGACAGAAATCCATACTGAAGGTCATCCACTTCGATGCCGCCATTGTCATTGGCGATGAAGATCGATGAGATACCAGCGGGATCAGTTGCCCCGAAGAAGCGGTAATTCGAAGGCACGCCGTCACCACCTGTGGAAAAGAATAGCTGCGATGGATCAATGATGGTTCCGATCAGGGTATGACTCGCATCAAATGCGCTAAAAGTGCGGTTTGGCCCATCGCCGTCTGTCCAGACGATCCCCACATCAGTAGGAAGGTTGCCACCTAAAGCTGCGGCATTGAACGTAAACGTAATTCCAGCGGCCCCAGCCGCGAAGAAGGAGTGCCCGCCGGGACCACTGCCCTCCACCGAATCTACCTCGGGGCCCGGCCCGATAACGCTGCCGGTCGATGCCGTTACACCCGGTGCCGTGAGGCCGCCTTCCTCAAACGTTTCCAGATGGAAATAGGTGAATGGCAGGCCGTTGAACGGGCTTTGGGCGATGCCGTAGTAAGGTAAGATGGGTCCGATCATAGTACTGGCCTGAGCCGGACATAATGTCAGACCGAGGCCAATTACCAGGCCAGCCGAAACAAACCCAATTCGCCGGATGGAGGGAAAACCTCCTCGGGCAACACTGCTCTTCATTGATTTCGCTCCTTGTGGCTGCTTTTTCGAGCAGTCCACCTCGCAATCTTGCGAGGTCTGGTAAGTAGATCCCAATGCGGCAGTAGCGTTTCAACATTACAGCGAGGGCCACCAATGAGGGAAAGGAACGCTCTGAGCCCGTCCGTTTACGGGCAGGCTCGGGCGTGGAGAGGTTGTATCCAGGCTGCTCTGCGGCGGAGAACGAACAGCAGGGTCAGTGACGAAGCCAAGAATCGTGTGACCGGCGCGAACGGGAAGTAGGTGGTGTCGTGTTCTGGGGAAGAGCGAGTTTAGGTAATCGCATCATGATTGGCGGTGAATCTCCTTTCGGTGTGTCAGTTCGCCGTGAGGTAACCGTATGCTTTTACGAAAGCAGAGCAAGAGCCGCCGAATACGAACGCCGTCATCGATCCCTCCGATC
Organism: Bryobacteraceae bacterium; assembly: GCA_039583505.1. GTDB lineage: Bacteria > Acidobacteriota > Terriglobia > Bryobacterales > Bryobacteraceae > Bog-105. The sequence continues at coordinate 3,438 of JAVKSW010000073.1, forward strand.
CGATAGTGACCCCCGGAGGATATGTGAAGTGCGTTGTGGGTGCCTTCGGCGAGAGCACCCAATGGGCTGAACGGCGAAGGTTAGAACCAGCAAGGGTTCGAGCTTATCCCGGTGGACGCGATTGATCGCCTGGGGGCCGCCGACAATTACGTGCGAGTTCATTGCGTGGACCGCGCCTGGTTGTTCGCTGGCAGCATGAACGACGTTCAAAGCCGGCTCGACCCGATTCATTTGCGCGGGTTCACCGGCGGCATATCGTCAATGTCTCTCGCATTAGAAGCATTGCACCGCTTCTCAACGGGACCTATGAAATCCTGTTCGAAAACGGCCAGAGAGTTTCGACAGGTAGGCAGTACCGAACCGTTGTGCTGGAGATTATAAGCGGATTTTCGCGGCATCCGTGACCCAACGGCGCGGCACCTGTAGGCTCTCCCAAGTCTGCAATTAAAATAGGAGAAATGAGCACAATGCCTCATATTGTCGTGAAACTATGGCCCGGTAAATCCGAAGAGCAGAAGGCTGAACTGGCGGAAGCAATCACGCAGGACGTGATGAATGTTCTCCATTACGGAGAAGAGTCGGTGTCTGTGGCGTTCGAAGAAGTCGAACCACGGGATTGGGCTGAGAAGGTCTATCGGCCGGACATCGTGAACAAGCCGGAGACGCTTTACAAGAAACCGGGATACACAATGTGAACGCCGTTCAGCAGGAATTTGCCAGGACCACGTGAATGAGGAGTACTGATTATGGAGATCAAAAGAGCTGGTTCGCAACCATCCGCGAAAGGGCCTTCGGAGTGGTTCACGGGTGCAGTGCGCATCGATCCACTTTTCCAAGCACCTGATCCGGCGCTGGTCCAAGGCGCCAGTGTGACGTTCGAACCTGGTGCGCGGACTACATGGCACACCCATCCGCTTGGACAGACGCTCATCGTCATTGCAGGCTGTGGCTGGGCGCAGCGGGAGGGCGGACCGATTGAGGAGATTCGTCCGGGTGATGTGGTGTGGTTCGCGCCCGGCGAAAAGCACTGGCACGGAGCGACACCGACGGCAGCCATGACACATATTGCCGTTCAGGAGAAGCTAAATGGCAAGGTTGTCGAATGGATGGAACATATGACTGACGAGCAGTACCGGAAGTAGTGATCGCTCTCCGGGAATCGCGATCACCGCCGCCTCGCTCGGCTGACAGAGCACTTGCTATAACGAATCGATGCGCCTGGACGATTACGCAACCCGGCCCGCGCACCTCAAATGGCTCCTCGGTTCTGACCCGGCCATCCGTTGGCAGGTCATGAGGGACCTCACCGATGAAGCGCCCGAGGCGATTGCAGCCGAGCGGTCTCGCGTCGCAAGCGAAGGCTGGGGAGCCCAACTTCTCACCCTCCAGTCTCGTGCTGGCAATTGGGGCGAGCCGCCGGCTCACTTCCGCCCTGATCTGCCGAAGGAGGACCGGGGCTTGCTGGTGACCCTCTACACACTCGTCGTCTTGAAGGACCTCGGTCTCGATCCCGCCAGCAAGCAGTCTCGCAAAATGATCGAGCGAGTCGACAAGCGGCTCGTGTTCAAGCGGCTCAACAACCGGCCTTTCCTACACGGCGAAACGGAGCCCTGCATCAACGGCAGAATCCTCGGCATCGGCGCATACTTCAAAGAACCGAATGACGCACTGGCGAATCAGCTCCTCAATGAGCAGCTCGAAGATGGAGGCTGGAACTGCGAAGCACCCAAAAGCCGGCGCTCTTCGTTCCATACCACCATCTGCGTGCTCGAAGGACTGCTTGAATACGAGCAAGCAGGGCGCAAATCGCCGGCCGTCAGTAAGGCCACCAGGAGGGGCGAAAAGTATCTGCTCGAGCGCCGCATGTTCCGCTCGCTTCGAAGCGGCGAAGTCATCGACAAACGCTGGCTTCGCTTCTCGTTCCCAACATTTTGGTACTACGATGTCTTGCGCGGACTCGATTATCTGCGGGATGCAGGAATCAAACCGGACAGCCGCGTCAGTGAGGCCATCGAAGGCGTAATTGAGCGCCGCCACCAGAACGGGCGCTGGCCGCTCAACCTCCGTCATCCCGAGCATATTCCATTGGCGATGGAGACCGGTGTCGGCACGGCAAGCCGCTGGAACACACTCCGCGCGCTCCGAATCCTGCGTTGGTACAACAGGTCAACGTGGAGAAGGCCGGCGGGTTCAGGCGCTCCTGGAATTGGCGGATCGATGCCTCCGCGCGATGACGGTCTCCGATGCAGACCTGCAGCGCCGCCAATTGCCCGATGACGAATCGAGTTCCAGGGGCCAACGGGTACGCCGTTTCGGTGGAGTCGAGAGCTTCCGGCATCATTCCCTTCAATAGGTAGCTCCGAGCCAAGAGGATAGCCGGGATCACAAGCGATTTCAGCATTGACAGGCGATATCGATAGCCGATATTATAAACTTCGATGCCGACGCCTGCCGATCTCCTGCCTGGCACTTTAGACCTTCTCATCCTGCGCATCTTAGAACTGCAACCGCTGCATGGCGTCGGGATTGCCGATCGCATCGACCAGGTAACTCACGGCGTGTTTGTGGTCGGGCCCGGCTCACTGTTTCCCTGTCTACACCGGCTGGCGGAAAAAGGCTGGGTTGAAGGCGAATGGGGCGAGCTGGAAAGCGGTCGCCGTGCTAAATTCTACGCTCTGACAGGACCTGGACGATCTCAGTTGGCTAAAGAGAAGCGCAATTGGCAGAAGGTGCTGACTGCGATGAATCAGGTGCTTGCGGATGGAAGGTAACTGATGCCTTGGACAACAAGAATCGCGAACACCTGCCGCCGCTGGCTACACGGGGAACGGACGGAGCGTGAACTCGATGCCGAAGTGCAAAGTTATTTCGCGATAGTGACTGAGCGACTTATGGCTGGCGGTTTATCGCGCGAAGAGGCGATGCGGTCGGCGCGCCTGGAGTTGGAAGGACCGGAACAAGTGAAAGAGAAGGTAAGGCAGGCGCGCATGGGATTCACTATCGAAACAGCTGCGCGAGATATCCGCTATGCCTGGAGGACTCTACGAGGGAATTCAGGGTTCACGGCGGTGGCAGTCTTGACCTTAGGGCTGGGAATTGGAGCGAACTGTGCAATTTTCAGTTTGATCAACGCCGTGATGCTGCGCGCTCTTCCGGTAGAGCACCCTGAAGAACTAGTGCTGCTGACGGATCCGAGCGAGAGCGGCGTCGCGATGGAGACCACAGAGCATGGTATCCGGCGCAATCTATCTTATCGGGAGTTTCAGGAACTTCGATTGCACAACACTGTGTTTTCCGGCCTGCTCGCAGCGCAAAACGATGTGAGCGATGTCGATGTATTGCCGGAGGGCGGCAGCGACTCGCAAACGCTGCGGGCGCATGTACAGCTTGTGTCGGGAGAATTCTTTCATGTGCTGGGCGTTAAGCCAATTATCGGGCGCCTTTTTACTCCAGAAGAGGATAGAGTGCCCGGCGCGAATCCTGTGGCTGTGATTTCGTACGGCTATTGGCAGCAAATGTTCGCCGGCAATCCCAGCATTGTGGGGACAACCGTACGAGTGGGGGGCGGCGTTTTTCGAATCGTGGGCGTAGCGCCTCCTGGATTTAAAGGCATCCTGGTTGGCTCCGATGCGGATTTCTGGTTTCCCATTACGATGCAGCAGCAGGTGCTTCCAGGACGCAATTATCTGGAACCAATAGACACGTTGTGGCTTCAGGTAATGGGCCGGCTTGGTCCGGGAATGTCTTTGAAGAGAGCCGAGGCGGGAATCAATGTGACGTTCCAGCAGGCTCTGCGCGTTTGGTCGGCAGCTCTGCCTACGGAAAGACAGCGCCGCCTGATGCGCGAAGAGAGAATCCAATTGCGGCCTGGCAATCACGGGCCGTCTGCGCTGCGCGGCGAGTTCGCCGATCCCTTGGTCCTGATGATGGGTGCCGTCGGCGCGGTGCTTCTGATTGCGTGTGCCAACATTGCCAACCTGATGCTGGCCCGGGCGACCGCGAGGCAGCGTGAGATTGGGATTCGCCTCGCGTTAGGAGCAGCTCGCGGAAGGTTGATCCGGCAGCTGCTGACGGAGAGCTTTCTCGTCGCCGCGCTCGGAGGCACGCTGGGGATTCTGCTTTCAATAGCCGGTACGCATTTACTACTGGCTTTGGTGTCCACCGGGTTTGACAATCTGGGCCTCGATGTTCCGCGCGACTCCCACGTGCTTGTGTTTACCGTGGCGATTTCCCTCGTCACCTTGCTTCTGTTCGGATTAGCGCCGGCGATTCGTGGAACCCGCCTGGACATAAACCGTACGCTAGCGGCAAACACGCGCGGCACTATCGGTAGCCGAACCGATGTACGGTCTGGCCGGCTGCTGGTAATCGCGCAAGTCGCCCTATCGTTGGTGTTGGTTGTGGGCGCGGCGTTGTTTGTCCGGAGCCTGAGTAACCTGCTAGCACAGGCACTCGGTTATGACCGCGATCATCTTTTGATGGTCAAACTCGACCCGGCTGCCGCCGGATACAAAGGACCGGCCGCGATCGCGTTATATGAGAGAGTTCGCGAACAGTTGGGAGGGGTGCCCGGTGTCAATAGCGTAACGCTCTCTAACACCGGCCTCTTTGACGGGGACTCTGGCGACCATGTGTCAGTTGAGGGCTCGCCCGTGAACGACCCCGAGCAGCTTGATTCTCAGTGGACGGAGATAGGCGCTGACTACTTTAGGACGTTGGGTATTCCGCTGCTTCGCGGACGCGAGGTCAATCCATCGGATATGGCTCAGGGCGCACAAGTATGTGTGGTCAACGAATCATTTCTGCACAAATTCTTTGCCGGCATGGATGCGATTGGCAGGCACGTAACAGACATGTACCCAACCACCCGCGAGACATTCGAAATCGTTGGGGTTGTTGCTGACTCGAAAGAACATCGGCCGAACGAGAAGAGGTATCCGCGTTTTTATTCGAACATTGCTCATCCCATAGGCACGGTGAAATCGGTCACGTATCTGCTGGATACGGCCCGCAACCCGGCGACGGTAGTTTCCGCGGTTCGCGAATCGCTGCGGAAGCTCGATCGGAATTTAACAATCCTGAGTCTTCGTACGGTGAACCAGCAAATTGACAGGCGCTTGATTACGCAACGCGTGGTGGCGGACCTTGGCGGGTTTTTCGCTTTTGTCGCGCTCTTCATGGCTGCGATTGGCCTCTATGGCGTGATGTCGTATTCCATGACCAGACGAACGAACGAGATCGGCATACGTATGGCCTTGGGGGCTTCGGGGCGAGGCGTGAGGCGGATGGTGCTGGGTGAGACGCTTTGGATGGTGGCAATCGGCATAGCTGCGGGGTTACCTTGTGCTTTCGCGGTAGCCCGATTGATTTCCAGCAGGTTGTATGGCCTGGCGACCATCGATCCCTTGTCCATCACGGCCGCGATCAGCGTTGTTTTGATTTCGGGGGTCCTGGCAGGCTATGTGCCGGCGTATCGCGCATCGAGGATCGACCCGATGCTTTCTCTGCGGCACGATTGATATAACTCAGCGAGGACGCTGATCAGGATCGCGATCAGCGTCGGCCCGCATTAAGCCCCTGAATCGACGTACTCTCTCGATCGCTGTAGAACTGCCAGCAGATGATGAGCCTCGTGCAGCAAGAAAAACTCGAGCCATTGCACCGTCGTCATTTGCCCAAAGCGCGGATGTACGGCCGTTCTTGCGAGTTGCGCGGCCGTCATGTTTGCGACCTCGTGCACCAAGATTTCTCGCTGTGTCCGGAGGACCTGAAGAACTTCTGTTCTCCGGCGAGTGATCCACGACAGCCACTCCGGGTCGTCCTCCGCGCGATATCGCGGCAACA
>JAVKSW010000074.1:0-9265 GCA_039583505.1 Bryobacteraceae bacterium
ATTTCCGCGGTCATGGGCAGAGTGCCCGCTAATTCTCCATCCATTTGCACGTACACCTCGCGGTCGGGCTGAGCGCGGCACAGCACCGAGCGGCCGCGCAATACGGTGCACCCATTCATGCGATGGACACGCCGAAGAGCGACACCGAAAAGATAACTGAGGTAGCGCACTCGCAGCCTTCCGCGAAACAGGACAACCTCGAAATCGTCGCGGAGCAGCGATGCGCCACGGGCAATCTTCAGGTCGCCGCCGTAGTTGCGTACGCGGCTGATCAGGGCAAAGCTCGCAGTGTGGGCGTTCCCGTCCACCAGCACTTCAAATTCCTCCACGGTGCGAAACAAGTGCGTAAAGCCGGCCGCATAATAAGCGAATTTACCGGCCGCGGCTTTGAGATCGTAGTTGATGCGCGATACGATCTCCGCGTCGAGTCCGGCGCCGGCCATGCATAGAAAGCAGCGAGGCTTGGACTCTCCAATGCGCAATGCTCCCGCCGAGATCCGATGTGGGCGAAGGTTGCCTATCTGCGCAGCCGCTCGTTCCAGATGAATCGGAACGCGCACTTCACGCGCCAGTACATTCGCCGTGCCGCCGGGGAGAATGGCGAGAGGAACGCCCGTGTGCAACATGCCGTTCGCCACTTCATTGATTGTTCCGTCGCCGCCTGCCGCAATAATTAGATCGCAACCGGCTTCGATTTGGCGTCGCGCCTGAGCGCCAGCAGTTCCTGGTCCCTTGGTCGGAATCAGGTCCGCGTCTATGCCTTGGCGACCCAGGACTGCAATGGTACGTTGAAGCAAGTGTTGGCGACGCAGTAGACCTCGCGCGACCGGGTTGTAGATGATGGCTGCGCGTCGTGCGCTGAAAGATCCCAAGCGTCACCATTATAGGTTCAGCTATGAAAGAGTCGCTCACCAGGCGCGTGGACAATCTGCGCAAGCAACTCGAACATCACGAATACCTCTACTACGTTCTGGATCAGCCCGAAATTTCAGACGCCGAATACGACGGTCTGATGCGCGAATTGCGTGATTTGGAAGATGCGCATGCGGAATTGCGCACGCCGGATTCGCCCACGCAGCGGGTAGGCGGACAACCGCGCGAAGGTTTCATCAAGGTACCGCATAGCTCGCCCATGCTGAGCCTCGATAACGCGCTCAACGAGCAGGAGCTTCGCGATTTCGACGGTCGTGTACGGGCACTCTCGAAGGCAGACAGCTATGCATACGTGGCCGAGCTCAAGCTGGACGGGCTCTCCATGGCCGCCTATTACGACAATGGCTTTTTTGCGCAGGCTCTCACCCGCGGCGATGGCCGCGTGGGTGAGGATGTCACCGGAAATGCCCGCACGATCAGGTCTCTTCCTCTTCGTTTGAAGAACCGGCTTGTCCGCGAAGAACGTATCGAAGTACGCGGCGAAGTGGTGATGCAGCGTCGCTCCTTTGAGCGCTTGAACGAGGAGCGCCAACGGGCATCGCTTTCTCGCTTTGCAAACCCGAGAAACGCGGCCGCTGGCGCTTTGCGTGCGCTGGATCCGGCCGTAACGGCAGCTCGCCAGCTCGACTACTTCACTTATTTTCTGCTGCACGACGGGCGGCCTCTGCTTCCCAGCCAGTGGGAAACATTGGAAACGCTCAGCGCCGCGCATTTTAAAGTCAATCCGTATCGAAAGCGATGCGCCGACATCGACGACTTGCTCGATTTCATTCGTGAGTGGGAGACCAAGCGCGACGCGTTGCCCTATGAAATCGACGGGGTGGTCGCAAAGATCGACTCCGTTGAGCAACAGGAAAGACTCGGCTGGACGGCGAAAGCGCCGCGTTGGGCGATTGCCTTCAAGTATCCCGCCCGGCAGGCTTCCACCATACTCGAGAACATCGAAGTGCAAGTGGGCCGTACCGGCACTTTGACTCCCGTCGCCCATCTCCAGCCGGTGAGTGTCGGAGGCGTAACCGTTTCGCGAGCCACGCTGCACAATGAAGACGAGATCGCGCGACTGGGTGTCGAAATCGGCGACACAGTCCTGGTAGAGCGCAGCGGGGATGTTATTCCGAAAATTGTGCGTGTTCTCGACCACGGCACGCATCGACGCAAGTTCCACATGCCGGGGACGTGCCCCGTTTGTGGCGGTCATGTCGTTCGCGAGGAAGGGGAAGCGGCGAGCCGATGCGTGAACACCAACTGTCCGGCCCGGCTGCGCGAATCGCTTCTGCACTTTGCCTCGCGAGGTGTGATGGATATCGACGGAATGGGTGATGCGCTCGTGGATCAACTGTTAAGCCGCGGTTTAGTACATAACATCGCGGACTTGTATAAATTGACTCACAATGACCTTCTGAAGCTTGAGCGCATGGGCGAGAAGTCCGCCTCGAAAATTGTTCGAAACATCGATCACTCGCGTTCGCAGCCGCTTGCGCGCGTTTTGAACGGCCTGGGCATTCCTTTCGTCGGCGAGCGCACCGCGCAGATTCTGGCCGTGCACTTCGGCAGTCTTGATGAGATCGCGACCGCTTCCGACACAAGTCTTCAGGAAGCGAATGAGATCGGCCCCAAAGTCGCGGACTCCATACGCCAGTTCTTTGCAGAGGAGCGAAACCGTGAGCTGATGGAACGGCTTCGTGCGGCTGGATTACGCTTTACCGCTCCCAAGGAAAGGAAGAAACAGGGACCGCTCACCGGACTGACTTTTGTGTTGACTGGTACCTTGCCCACGTTGAAGCGGGAGCAGGCAAAAGAGCGCATTGAGGCGGCCGGCGGCAAGGTTGCGGGATCAATCAGCAGCAAGACACACTACCTCGTCGCAGGGGAAGACGCAGGGTCAAAACTGGAGAAGGCTCGAGAGCTGAGCGTTCCCGTGTTAGACGAAGCCGGTCTCTCCGCTATGCTTCGGGGCGAAAACCGAACCATGATTGCCCCGGAGTAGAAGCTGAAGCATTTGTCAAACAGCCTTATCTCCGGGTGGAAACACGTAACTGCCGCGTTGCTTTCGTGGGGACCCTATGGTCTGTTCGCGCTCGCCATTCTCGATTCCGCCGGCCTTCCGGTAGTCGGCGGCGTCGATGCTCTTTTAATCGCGACGGCAGTGAATAAGCCCCATTTAACGTACATCGCAGCGTTTTGGGCCATTCTCGGGTCGCTTGCCGGCAGTCTGATTTTGTTCGGCATCGCCCGGAAGGGCGGCGAGTTGTTGCTCGCAAAGCACGTCTCAACGCGCCGTGGGAGGCGCCTGCACAGCTGGTTTGAGCGTTACGGCCTGATCACCGTTTTCATCCCCGCGATTTCTCCTCTTCCCTTGCCCATGAAAATTCCGGTTATCTGTGCGGGCGCGCTGGAAGTGAGCTGGTCTTATTTCAGCGCAGTCGTGCTCGCAGCGAGAGCGATTCGCTATATCGCACTGGCGTACTTGGCTCTGCATTACGGCCCCGAGACGTTCCGGTTTCTTGCATCTCACTTGGTTGAGGTGGCGGCTGTCGCAATCGGATTCACGGTTTTCGTGGTAGTTGTCTTGCAGGTCGCCACACGCCGGCGCGCTGGACGATCGAAATCTGCCATTATGAGCAAATAGATTTCAGAAGCATGCGTCCGCTCTGCGCGTTTTTCGCATTCGTCGGTCTGACCCGGGGCGCATCCGACGATCCCGCTCGGATCCTCGATCAGGTGCGCCTCAACGTGGTGGCACAACTTCAGCGTTCGGCAAATTACGTGTGTGTTCAAACCACCGACAGAACTTATTTGAATGAAGGGTTCGAGTTACCTTCGGGGTGCGCTTACCCCTCCAATGTCTCCAGGCGCAAGCTGTTCATGCGCGACCGTTTGCGGTTGGACGTCGCCGTTTCAGAGGGTCGAGAGATCTATTCCTGGCATGGAGAAAATAAGTTCTCATCCGGCACCATCGCCAAAATCGTTGAGAACGGCCCAATCTCCTCCGGTAACTTTATAGGATTTCTTCAGAATATCTTTCTCCACGCCGGCATTCAATTCTCGTATTCCGCGAAAGTTGAGCGGAACGGCGCAGTTATACATCGGTTCAAGTACGTTGTGCCGCTCCCAATGAGCACGTATCACGTGCAGGCCGCCAATCGAGCGCCGATCGTTGCGTTTCACGGCTCGTTTGGCGCAAATGCAACGGATTTTCAACTAACGGATTTGCAGGTCATCACTGACTCCATACCCGCCGATTCCAACATCTGTCGGGCCGAGACGGACGTAAAGTATCAACTCGTGAATATCTCCGGCACCCCATCGCTTATACCTGCAGTTTTTCTGTTGCGCATGGAAACGCAGGCCCACCTGCATACCGTCAATCGCAACGAATACTCTCAGTGCCGCGAATTCGGAAGCGAATCCACCTTGCTTTTCGATTTGAACAATGCTCCGGCCGAGCCGGAATCGGCCGACACTCCGGCCGCCGGTGCGTGGCTGCCTCCCGGGTTGACTCTACCGGTTCGTCTTCAAACTCCGGTTGACGATCGCAAATCGTATACCGGCGATCCGGTTGAAGGCGTATTGCTCGAAGCCGTGCACGTCCCCGGCACCGGAACGACAATTCCGAAAGATGCAATCCTGCACGGCGTCATCGCGCGCCTCGAACATCGCTATGCGCCTTGGAAGCACTATCTGGTCAGCATCGAATTTGAGCGCCTGAAGTACGGAAATACTTCCTTCCGGCTTGCGGCCTGGCCGAAGACTACCCAGAAGACGCGGGACTTACTGTCGGACATATACGGGGGCCGGGTGCCCGCCGATCTAACCGCTGATGCTCAACAAGGTACATTGGCCCTCGAGTCCGCACACGTACATCTCGACAATCGTTTTTCGGCCGAATGGACGACGAGAAAACCGCCTGCCGACGCCACCGATTTAAAAGCTCAATAGCGGATCGTTAGGATAGAAGTCATGCCTGCGTCCCGTCGTCGTTTCCTCACGCAAACCGCCGCCCTGTTTTCTGGGGCTCGAGCCGCCTTCGCAAAAGCGCCCCTTGAATCGAGCAACCTTGGCGCCGAGCTGTATACGGTTCGAGATATCGTCACCAAGAACCCCGCTGAAGTCCTCGAAGCGATCCAGAAGATCGGCTACACCGAAGTCGAGGCCACCTATGCCACCCTCGATCAGATCTGGTCCGCCCTCGAGCAAACGAGGTTGAAGCCGGTGAGCGTCCACGTGGATAGCAAAATTTTCACTGGCGATCAGGGCGCGCTGGACACGGCTCTAGGCAATCTCAAACAGCGTGGATTCGAGTACGTTGTCCTGCCCTTCTACCAGACCGCGCAAGGAGGTGCAGATGGCGTGAAGCGCGCCGCGGACGTTATGAACCATGCGGCAGAACACGCCAAGTCGAAGGGTCTGATTTTCTGCTATCACAATCACGCGCACGATTTTCAGCCAATTGACGGGACTCCCGCACTCGAGCTCTTGATGAACGAGACACAGAAAGACCTGGTGTTTCTTGAAATGGATATTTTCTGGGTCAGTGTGGCCGGTCATAACCCGGTTGACCTACTCAATAGATACAGCGGTCGGGTTCCGCTGCTGCACTTGAAAGACAAGGCCCGCGGAGTCCCCGTCCAGTACAACGAAAAGGTGCCGCCTAGCGCCTTCAAAGAAGTCGGAGGCGGGACACTGAATATACCCGCTGTTTTAAGCGCGGCGAACGCAGCAGGAGTGCGGCACTACTTCGTCGAGCAGGATCACACGCCGGGCGATCCCATTGCCAGCTTGCGTCAAAGTTACCAATACCTGAGTTCGAAATTTAAGAGCTGAAAAAGGCACCTTACCGCGCGAAGGAGTGAGCCGCCCCTTGCTGTCGCGCTAATTCCTGCCGAAACGCCCGCTGCGAGTCATCGACAAACTGCCGCAACTCCGCGGGATCCACAAAGGCATTCCGCTTGCCCGCCTGCATCTGTGCTCGCTTCTCCTGCATATGAAAGAAGCCCGGATGCGGAGCGAGGAAAACATCGCAGGGCATCGCTCGCAATTCGGCAAAACTGTGCTCGTAATCGGCGACAATTTGCGGATATTTGCGATTTCCCACCAGGTCGTTTCCAGCCACCGTCGTGCTGCAGTAGAACACAACCTGAAATCGTCTCCCTTGGTCCGCGACAGGCATGCTCCAGGTTGTGCACCCTTTGGTATGACCGGGCGTCAGGTGCGCCGTTAAGCGGATCTCGCCTAACTGAACAACCTCTCCGTCACCAACGATGCGATCTACGGCTACCGGGGGAAAATGTGTATCGCTTTGCCCCTTCCCATAACTGAGCTGATGGCCAGTGCTGAGCGTCTGGGCGTCAGGTTGGCTTGCGATCATCTGTGCTCCGGAAGCATGCTTCAGTTCAGCAAGGCCGCCGCAGTGATCGTAGTGCGCATGGCTATTCAGCAGGTATCTTACGTCTTTCATGTGAAAGCCGAGCGTGGCGACATTTTTCTGGATGAGCGGAGCCGTCTCCGAAAGTCCGCCGTCAAGCAGAATTAGCCCCTGTGAGCTCGCAATCAGGAAGGACGAGACGCCTGAAGCGCCCACGTAGTAGACGTTCCCGATGATTCGAAACGGCGTAACAGGACGGTTCCAGTCAGCTCTTTCGCTGGCGTTGCTTTGCCCCCATAGAGCGAAGCAAAGGGCAATCGGAACTGCCAACAGCAGTCCGCGTGTTCTCGCCAGTTTACGCACGCTCCTGATACGTGCCTTCGGACGTACTGATGCGGATTCGCTCGCCCTGGTTGATGAATGCCGGCACCTGCACCACCAGCCCGGTCTCCATCTTGGCCGGCTTGGTAACGTTCGAAACGGTCGCGCCCTTCAATCCGGGCTCGGTCTCCATAACAGTCATTTCCACGCTCGGCGGCAACTCAACGCTGATCGGCTTGCCTTCGTAGAACTCGACGTTCACCTTAAGCTGTGGACACAAATAGAGCACGCCATCGCCGAGAGTCTCTTTGGTGAAGTGCGTCTGCTCATAATTCTCCGTGTTCATGAAGTAATAGTATTCGCCGTCGTCGTACAAATACTCCATTTCGTGCTCATCGAGCGCAATACGCTCCACCTTGTCTTCCGAAGAGAACCGGTGCTCCATCATCGAGCCCGAGCGCAGGTTCCGCATCTTGGCTTGAACGAAGCCTCGGAGATTACCCGGAGTGCGGTGGACCATGCTGAAGACCGAATGCAACTCGTTGTTGAACTTGATGACCATTCCGGGGCGCAATTGTGTCGCGGCAATCATGGAAACCCAAGTTTATCAGGGGGCCTGAGGAACGTGCCGGGTGTCCTCGCAGACTTTTCCTTCGACGTTACGAGGCACTCGCCACATGCCGGCAGCGTCCGCTTCAGCCGCAATCTGCGGTTTTGCGGCGCTGATGACCAGGTGCTGAAGCGGCTTTATATGCCAGAGAATAATCGTCTCGTTGTTGTTCTTGCGCGGTATGTCTACACAGGGGCGAACCATGTTCACCATCGTCAGGCTTCCGTACTGCGCCCGATGCATATCCCAGTTCTCGTTCTTTCCACGATATTGATCGATTCTGAGTGGTGCGCCCGCTTGCATCGGGCAATTGTTCTGGTCATAGTGACCCGGCGAAATATTAATCCAGCAGGCATCGGCATCCCAAGTTGTGCGCGCAAATAGACGCCCAGCCGGATCGTACACCCAGGGATCCAAATTCTGGTATGCGATCGCCGGCAGATAAGGGTCGGCCCAAAGAAATTCGTAAGCTACGCCCGGTCCTTTTCGAATCATCTGTCGCGGTTCCATCGCCCATCCTTGCAAGTACTGTCCGTCCGGCAGATTCGGATCTAAGCTGACCAACGCCAATGCCGCGATGTGCATCATCCAATCCGGATGCTCGGCATTCTCCGGTTTCAGACTGAGCAGAAACTCGAGAGGCAGACTGGAAAAGAACTCTGGAGCCTCTTCGCGCAGATCGACATGCTGCGTCAATCGGACCGCGGACAAGTATTCACAGGCGGCGTAGAGCGAACGCGCATCCGCGAAATCGCCGGCCTCAAGCAGCGAAAGCAGATTCTTCCATCGGTCGGGGGCCGCATTCCCTGTGCCGGACACACGCGAGAAGAAGTCGTCCCGAATACCTTCGATCTCGCCGCCGGACTTTACATCGCAGGCGGTTCTCGTCAGTTGCTGCCGCTCGCCTTCCGCCATAAGGTCGCCGCACCAGTCGAGAATCAACGCCACCTGCCGCCGGTCGCAGCGGTGTGCGAGCGCCCACTCGGCGGCTTCCCTGCCCCGCTTTTCATCGCGCGTGACTGCAAAGTAAAGCGCCAGCTCAAACCCGCGCTCCGGCGAGTCGGCAGCGGATTGAACGCGGTCCTCGAAATTGAGCCAGCGCACCGTCTGTCGATCGCGATCGCGTTGCAATCGGCGCAGGCGTTGCGGATTCAGGAGCAGTTTCGGTGCGTAGTCGCTCGTCTGGGCGGTCACGAGGCCGCACAACGAGAATGCCAGGACTCCTACTGCTGCTGCACGCAAGCAATATTGTTCCACAAGCCTAGCGGACCTGCTCTGTTACGCTAGATAGTTCTACCGGCTGCAAACTGCTTGGCACCGGCCGCGTTTAGGTATGCCGGCTCGGGTAAGTGAAACCTACGTTCTCCGCACGTATCCATTTCGTGAATCGGATCTGATCGTTAGCTTCTTCACCCGGGATCAGGGCAAGCTGCGCGGCGTCGCGCGGCGGGCACGGAAGCCGAAGAGCAGCTTCGGTTCGGGGCTGGAACGGCTGTCGCTAGTGAACCTATCGTATTCGCAAAAAGAAACGCGAGAACTGGTCAACCTGAATTCCTGCGACTTGTTGCAGTCGCAGTTCGATCTGGTTAGCGATTTCGACGCCAGCGTGGCGCTCGACTATGTAGCGGAAGTGAGCGATCACATGCTGCCCCCGCATGAACCGAACGAACGTTTTTTTCGGCTCATTGCGGCCGTTCTCACTTACATGCATGAGCGTGTGCCCGGCGGTGTATGGACAGCGATTACCTATTTCTCTCTTTGGGCCACGCGCCTCTCCGGCTTTCTGCCGGATCTGGCCAGCCATCCGGATCGCAATCTTTCCACATCGTCTCGCGAATTGGCGGGCGAAATGCTGCGCACTCACATCGCGGATCTTTCAGCGCGCGCATGGAACCGCGATACTGCGATAGATTTGCGCCGGTTTCTGATTAGCCGAATGGAAGAGCACGCCGAACGGCGCTTCCACACTCCGGCTCTCCTCGAAGGGCTTTGATATCCGGGGCGTTATATCAGGGTGATGGATTCTTTTCAAGACA
>JAVKSW010000075.1:0-9168 GCA_039583505.1 Bryobacteraceae bacterium
CCGCAAAAGGCAGCGGGCACCCTTACACTGCCGGCGGCATCGCTTCCCAAACCGAGTGGCGAACCACAGGCGGCAATGAGCGCCGACTCACCTCCACTGCTTCCGCCGGGCGTCCGATCCAGATCGTAGGGATTGTTGGTGCGTCCATAAATATAGTTGTCGCTTTCGTAAGCGAAGAGAACGTCAGGCAGGTTTGTTTTGGCGATTGGAATGGCCCCGGCCGCGCGTAGGCGACTCACCAAAGCGGCGTCATGCTCCGCAGGTGCGGCGTTCTTCCGGCCGAGCGTGCCGGCGGTGCACTTTGTTCCGCGCACGTCGATGGAATCTTTGATCGATACCGGGACTCCGTGCAAAGACCCGCATGGCTTACCGGAAGCAAGCTTTGCGTCGGCGGCGCGGGCTTCGCGAAGGGCCGAATCGGCGAGCACCTCGACAACGGCGTTGATAGCCGAATTGATTTGCTGGATGCGTTCGATATGGGCAGTGATCAATTCCAAAGACGAAATTTTCCGCTCGCGCACAGCCTTCGCCATCGCGGCCGCACTTTGGTCCAGCACGATAACAATCTAGCAGTGGGAACGGCGTCAAGTCCGGTCCTATAAAATGAATACTTCCATCGCTAAATGATGAGTTTTCGGATTATCGCCCCCGCGGCTCTGTTGTGCGCGTTTTTGGGTTCAGCCGCAGATACTCCGCAAGATGAGAATCGCCTTTGGGAATACCGCAACCTCGGAAAGGCGTTTTTTGAGAATCCGGATACGCACGCGCAGGCCGTTGAGCAGCTACGTGCGGCCCTCGATCTCTCGGGCTCCGTCAGGGATCGCATCAATTACGGAATCGCTCTGATGCATGCGGGGCAAACCGATGCTGCCATGGTTGATCTTATTCGCGCGCAAAAGCAGGACCCCTCGATTCCGAACACATGGTTTACGCTGGCGATCGCCTACAAACACGCGGGCCAATACGATCAGGCAATCGAGCAACTGCGGGGAATGATCCGCCTAGTTCCGACCGAGCCGATTGCGCATTACAACGTTGCGGCGTGCTTGCGTGCAAAGGGCGATACGAGCGCGGCGCTTCCTGAATTTTTAGAGGCGGAAAGACTCAACCCGAACCTGGCTGGACCGCATTTCCAGCTTTTCACGTTGTACCAGAGGGGAGGCGATAAAGAAGCCGCGGCGCGGGAACGGACGGCTTTCGAAGAGACGAAAAAACTGAACGAGGGAGCAGCCGTTCCGGAGGACATGGAATGGTGCGCGTATGCGGAACTGTACGATCCGCCGGAGCCTAGGCCTTCGGCTACGCAGGAGCGGACGCGTTACGACGATCACACGGTAGGTACGGGCTGGGATGTGGCGACTTCGGGAATGCTAGTTATCGACTCCGAAGCGAACGGACATGCGGATCTTCTGATATGGTCGCGCGAACGCGTCGTGCTGCTGAAGGGCGGCGTGACACCGGTGAACAACTCCGGGCTCGAGACGCTGCGCGATGTGCGCAGTATCGCGGCAGGGGATTTCGACAATGACGGTTTAGCGGATCTGTGCGTAATAACGGCTAACGGGGCGACGGTATTTCACAACAGCCACGGAAGGTTTGCCAAGTACGCCGATTTGCCGAACACTGCTGGGGTCACGAAGGCGCTGTGGCTCGATTACGACCACGACTACGACCTGGACCTGCTCCTTTTTGGCCCTAATCCGGTGCTCATGCGCAATAACGGAAACGGAAAGTTTGAGGATCATACAGCATCGTTTCCGTTCGTCAAGGGCGCGGCGCTCGATGCAGTCGCGTTCGCTGTCCGTGGCGACACGGCGGCGCGCGATGTTGTGGTGTCGTATGCGGACCGGACGGGCGTGTTGTACACCGACAAGCTCAACGGAATTTTCGAAGCGAGCGATCTGCCCGTGCTTACGGCCGGTGTGTCGGCCCTGGCCGTCGAGGACTTCAACCACGATGGGCTACTGGATCTGGTGAGCTACAGCCCGGAGATATTTGCGATGCGGAACGAATCGGGCAAGCTGGTGCTGGCCGCAAACGCAAAGACCGCCGCGTCTGCGATTCGCGCGGATTTTAATGGCGATCAGCGAGAAGATTACGCGCGGATGCTGCCGGATGGATCGTTACATATCTACACGAACGCGTCGCCTGACCAGCGGTGGCTCGCTGTTCGCATTGAAGGCACGAAAAATATAAAGGAAGCGGTGGGCGCCACGGTCGAGATGAAATCGGGTGTGTTCTATGAAAAGCGCATCTACCAAGGGGTGCCCGTCGCCTTCGCTACGGACGGGCATGCGGATGTGGACACTATCCGGATCACCTGGCCCAACGGCTTGATACAAAATGAGCCGCGCAAACAGAGCGGGGGAGCATTGAACATCGCCGAAGCGCAGCGTCTTTCCGGATCGTGCCCGATGATCTTCGCCTGGAATGGACGCGCGTTTCAATTCATCACGGATGTCCTGGGCGTCGCGCCTTTGGGGGCGAGTTCCGGAGATGGAACTTACTTCCCGGTCGACCATCAAGAGTACATCCAGATTCCCGGCTCTGCACTGCATGTGGAGAACGGCAAATACCGGATTCACATCACCGAAGAACTTCATGAGGTGTCATATCTAGACCAGATACGACTGATCGCGGTAGATCACCCGTCGGACCTGGATATCTATACGAACGAAAAATTCAAATCGCCCCCCTACCCTGAGTTTCGGCTATTCGGCACACGTTCGAAGGTCCACCCGGTGCGCGCCACAGATAGTCACGGGAAGGATGTGACGTCGCGTGTCGCCCGTCAGGATCACAGTTATCCGGACACCTTCGCGCATAATACTTCGGGTGTCGCGGAACTGCACACGCTCGATCTCGATTTCGGTAAAGCCGCTCCTGAGAATCGCGCCGCGCTCGTTTTGAACGGTTGGGTGGATTGGGCGGACGGCAGCACGTTTTTGGGCGCCGCGCAGGACGGCAAGGGAGGATTGGTCTTTCCGTATTTGCAGGTGAAGGACGCATCGGGTAAATGGAAGACCGTGGTTGAAGACATGGGTATGCCTTCGGGTAAGCCGAAGACCATGGTGGTGGATCTCACCGGCAAATTTCTTTCGCGCTCGCGCGAGGTACGTATCGTGACAAATCTTTGTCTCTATTGGGACGAGATCTTTTTGATAGATGACGCGCGCACTCCCGACGTGCGACTTGCCTCGATAGATGCCGATGTCGCGGATCTGCATTTCCGGGGCTTTTCGCAGCCGGTGATCGATCCGACGCGCCAGCAGCCGGAAAAATTTCTCTATGATCAAGTCAGGCCCATTTCGAATTGGAATCCGACGGCAGGCTTGTATACGCGTTATGGAGATGTTCGCCCACTGGTGAACAAGGTGGACGACAAGCTCCTGATCATGGGTTCCGGAGATGAGGTAAAGCTCGAGTACCCGGCGACGCAATTGCCGCTACTCGCGCCCGGCTGGTCACGGGATTTCGTGCTGCTGGTGGATGGCTGGGCAAAAGACGCCGATGCGAATACGGCATTCAGTCAATCGGTGACTCCGCTGCCGTTTCATGCGATGAGCGCGTACCCATACAAACCGGATGAGCATTTCCCGAATGACGCCGGGCATCAGGAGTACATTCACGACTATCTCACGCGTCCCGCGCTGCGCCTCATCCGGCCGCTGGCGCCTTCAGGAGCAGTGGAGTAGACGTGAACCGTCGGCTGTCCATTCTCTGCGCGCTATCGACAGCCATTCTGCTGATCAACAGCGCTTTGCTTTGGGCGTTTCCGACCGCGACGGCTTTCAATGTCGCCAATTTGCTGCTTCACGTTGGCCTGGGCGCCACGCTGGGCATTGCAGCGCTGATGCTCATGCGCGCGGAGCCGCGACTGAGTTGGATGGTAATCGCGGCTGCGTCCGGCGTTTTGTTAGCGGTGGTCGGCAACACGCGCGATCACAAACTGGTGCTGCTGATCCATGTGGTGGTGTCGCTCGCCGCTGTCGCAATTCTGTTTTCCCGAAAGCAGAACTGGCTTTGGGCGAAGGTCTCCGGCGCCGCTGCCGTACTCGTGTTGGTTGGGGGGATCTGCTATCGCACGGTGGTCCCGCATCCCGAAGACCACATTGTGAATTCGCAAATCGTTCCGCTGTCGATGTACCAGGAAGGCGCCGGACCACACAGCCCGTTTTTTCCGTCCTCGGCGCAGACCACCGATGGCCGCATCGTTCCCTCGTCATTCTTCATGGAGTCGAAGAAATGCGGCGAGTGCCACCGGGACATTTATGAACAGTGGAAGAGCTCGGCGCATCACTTTGCGTCCTTCAATAATCAGTTTTACCGGAAATCGGTCGAATACATGCAATCGGTGGTGGGCACCCAGCCTAGCAAGTGGTGCGCCGGCTGCCATGACCATGCGGTCTTCTTTAACGGGCGCTTCGATCGGCCGATTAAAGAACAGATCGATACGCCGGAGGCGCAAGCGGGCCTGAGTTGCATGTCCTGTCATTCGATTGTTCACGTGGCCGGTAGTGTTGGGAACGGCGATTTCACCATGTCCTATCCCCCGTTGCATGAGATTGCCAGCAGCACCAACCCGGCGATGCGCGACCTGGAACACTTCGTGACCTACGCCGCTCCCGAGGCGCACCGCCGGACATTCATGAAGCCGTTCATGCGCGACAGCGCGGCTGAATTTTGCGCAGCCTGCCACAAGGTTCACCTCGACGTTCCGGTAAATCAATACCGCTGGTTCCGCGGCTTCAATGAATACGACAATTGGCAAGCGAGCGGCGTGTCCGGCCAAGGCGCGCGCTCTTTTTATTATCCGGCGAAATCGAGCAACTGCGCGGATTGCCATATGCCGCTGGTCAATTCTCACGATCCGGGAAACATCAATGGGAAAGTGCATTCGCATCGATTCCCCGGCGCAAACACCGCGGTTCCGTTCGCGAATGAAGACCAGGCGCAGCTTGATGTGACGGAGAAGTTTCTCAAGTCGGGCTTTATCACCGTTGATATTTTTGCGGTAGCTCCGGTCACGCGTAGGAAAACAGATACGGAGATGGTCCGCCGCGGCGGCGGAGCGCCGCAAGCGAACACATCGTTTGCAGTGGGTGAAGAAGCCGAGCAGACGAGCACGGCGGTGATTCGTGACGTGGGCGCCATTGCCGCGCCGATTGATAAATCGGGCATTACGCTTCAGCCTGGCCAGACGGTACGCGTGGATGTGGTGGTGCGTACTCGCGCGATCGGGCATTTCTTCCCGGGCGGGACGGTGGACGCGTTCGATGTGTGGCTCGAGCTTAAGGCCGAAGATGACAATGGCAATTGCATCTTCTGGAGCGGCAGCGTCGAGGATAACGGTAAAGGTCCGGTGGAACCCGGTGCGCACTTCTACCGGTCGTACCAACTGGATGCGGTCGGGAACCCGATTAACAAGCGGAATGCATGGCAGTCGCGGGCGACTCTTTATGCGCATCTGATCCCGCCCGGCGCGGCGGACGTCGCGCATTACCTGGTCAACGTGCCGGCTAACACAACAGGTCAGGTTCACTTCACGGCGAAGCTGAACTACCGCAAATTCTCGTGGTATTACACGCATTTTTCTTACGCCGGCGAACCGAAACCGGGGCAGCCGTCGCTTCTTCTTGCGGCAGATCGCAACAGCTTGGTATACAGCTTTGATCCGAAAAACATTCCGGCGGATGTGTCTGGCCGTATCAAGGGACAAATTCCGGACCTGCCGATTATCACGCTAGCGGAGGCCCAGGTCGCGATACCGACTGCAAGGCAACCGCCGCGGTGGAGCATGATTGCGAAGCCGGGCACTCGCGAGCGGTGGAATGATTGGGGAATCGGGCTGCTCTTGCAAGGCGATTTGAAGGCCGCTGAATTGGCCTTTCATAAAGCGGCGGAGGCCGATCCGGGTTATGCGGACGCATGGCTGAATATCGCGCGGGCATTGATTCAGGAAGGGGAGACGGACGCCGCGAAGCCGTTCATCGCGCATGCGCTCCAATTGAATTCGTCGCTGGGCCGCATCTATTACTTCCGGGCACTGATCGAAAAATCAGACGGCGACTATGATGCCGCGCTGAAATCGCTGGAGCGCGTGGCGTCGCAATATCCGCGCGATCGCGTCGTGTTGAATCAAATTGCGCGCATTCTGTTTCTGAAGCGGCAGTACGCAAGAGCGGTTTGGTATTTGGAGCGCGTCTGCGCGATCGACCCCGAAGACGTGCAGATGCACTATACGGCGATGTTGTGCTATCGCGGTTTAGGCGACACGGCCAGTGCAAACCGCGAAGAGATTCTGTTTCGACGCTTTAAAGCCGATGAGGCGTCGGAAACGATCACCGCACAGCGCCGCATGGTCAGCCCTGAAGATAATAACGAGCGGCAGTTGATTCACGATCACGAGTCGGCGGCGCTTCATTAGCATGCGAAGCTCTTTGGTTGTATCAATCGCCTGCTTTTTTCTGGCGGCCGGGTTGGCGATGCTGGCCGTGGCCGGAACCGGCGGCGTGACTGGCATTCGTTTCATCGATTGCACACGCAAGGCGGGTATCCACTTCACGCATCACACGGGATCCACCGGAAAAAAATATCTACCTGAAACCCTGGGCGCCGGATGCGCATTCGTGGACCTGGATGGCGATGGATGGCCCGACATTCTGCTGGTGAACGGTAGAGATTTCAGCCCGCACGGGCAGCGCTGGTTGCCGGCGCTGTACCGCAACAATCATGACGGCACGTTCACCGATATCACGCGAGGCAGCGGACTCGACGTCGAGATGTATGGCATGGGTGTTGCGGTGGCGGATTACGACAATGACGGGCTTCCCGACGTATACATCACGGCGCTTGAAGGGGATCGGCTCTTTCATAACGAGGGCCAGGGGCATTTTCGCGACGTGACCGCGCAAAGCGGCATTCACAACGCGAATTTCGGCACGAGCGCCGCCTGGCTCGATTACGACAAAGACGGTAAAGCGGATCTCTTTGTCGCGAATTACGTGACGTGGAGCCCGCGGAAGGACCTGTGGTGTTCGCTCGATGGCGCGACTAAATCGTATTGCACGCCGGAGTCCTACAAGGGAACATCTTCGAAGCTGTATCACAATCTGGGGGGTGGGAAGTTCGAAGACGTAACGCAAAAGGCCGGTCTTGGCGATGCCACCAGCAAATCTCTGGGCGTGGTTGTGTTCGATTACAACCAGGACGGCTGGCCCGACCTGTTCGTATCGAACGACACGCAGCCGAGCAAACTGTATCGCAACAACGGCAATGGCACGTTCACGGAAGAGGGTATGCAGGCCGGTGTTGCGTATGGCGAAGACGGGGTAGCGCGGGGGGCAATGGGGGTCGACGCTGCCGATTACGATCACTCCGGCCGGCCGCACTTACTGGTGGGGAATTTTGCGAATCAAATGCTGGGGCTGTATCACAACGAAGGCAAAGGTTTCTTTGTCGATGAAGCGCCCTCATCGACGGTCGGCCGTGCCAGTCTTCTGAGCCTGACGTTTGGCGCCTTCTTTTTCGATTTCGACAATGACGGCTACGACGATATCTTTGCGGCGAACGGACACATCGAGCCGGACATCAACCACATCCAGCCGAAAGTGCAATATCGCGAGCCTCCGTTGCTCTTCCACAATCAGGGCAACGGTCATTTCGAAAACGTGAGCAACGACGTGGGCGCCGATTTTCAGCGTCCGATGATTGCGCGCGGTGCGGCGTATGCCGACTTCGACCGGGACGGCGACTTGGATATTCTCGTCAGCACGAACGACGGACCCGCGCTGCTGTTCACAAACGAAGGCGGTAATCGAAATAATTGGCTGACGGTTCGGCTGAATGGAACTCGCTCCAATCGGAGCGGACTGGGCGCGGTTGTGCGCATTGAGAGCGCATTAGGAAAGCAATGGCGCACCGTGCACAGCGGGTCGAGCTACTGCTCGCAAAGCGACTTGGCACTCAGTTTCGGCATCGGGCGCGATCGAACCATCAGCTCGATGAGCATTGAGTGGCCAAGCGGCACGCACCAGGAGTTCAAGAAGGTGGCGCCGAACCAGTTCTTGACCATAGACGAGTCACACGGAATCGTGAAGTGAAGGGCGGTCCGGCTGCGGGATTGCCGGGCGAGTTGCTCGCTGCGCCCGGCGTCTATCGAGTTGTTTAAGCGGAGCGGCGGCGGCGAATGAAGAAGCCACCGATGAGTGCCGGGCCAACCAGGAGCAAGCTAGCGGGTTCTGGCGCAGTGCCATCAATCTGGAACTGAGGAGAGTTCGCATTCGAAGGCGTTGACCATCCGCCGTTGGCGAAATTGTTTGAGTACGGTGCCGTCGGAGTGTAGCCGTATTCCCAGCTTACGGCGCTATTGTCATTCGTCGGTTCCAACACCAGCCAGTACTGCACCCCGGCCAAGAGAGGCGTGGCGCCACCGGGTATTGTGAGCGGGGCATCTCTATAATCGCCCGGAGCTGTTATTGCAGTCCCAAGTGTCGCCAGTTCCGTTCCAGGGGCTCCGGAGTTAGCAGGATCGCTTGAGAAGAGGAAAGCGTTGAAATCTGCATGGGTAGGGCCCGCCCCTGCGTTGTACACTCGCACGATCGCGTCCGTTAACGTGGTCGAATAGGTCGGAGTGAACGCCGCGCCCACATCCTGGGTGGGGCAATTGGGAGCGCAGAAAGCAAACCCGGATGTCCCGTTGGCCGTGCCGCCGGAAACGTCCGAAGTAGTGATATTGCTGTAAATGACGGCTGCCGATGCAGGCGCGGCAGTGAGCCCAAATAGTCCCATCGCACAGGCCGATAGCGCCGACATTAAGAAATAGCGATTAGTTTGTTTCAAAAATACCCTTTCGTGCCGAGGGATTTTCCCGGGCTCTCCAAGGGTATTCGCCGGAAGCGGATTAGGTCAAGGTTAGCTAGTACTGCCAGTACAAAATAGAGCGAAACAATTTAGCACGCCTAAGGTCGGGTAGCGAACCCGCTCAACCGAAAGCGGACATAGCGGCAAACGGGGCCTTGCCCGCTTCGACGTCTTCAATGAAAATGTAGTAAAATCCACCTTCCCAGGTGATCTTCATCGTGCGGTCATTAAAGCCCTCCCCACAAACCTCCACCTCGGCTCCTTCGGGGAGCTGTAGAATTGTTCCCATTCGGATCCGGCCAAGGC
>JAVKSW010000076.1:0-9093 GCA_039583505.1 Bryobacteraceae bacterium
TCATACGGTACAATCTCCCCGCAGAACAAGCGGCCCAGCTCGGCGGCTCGCTCGGGTGTCCGATTCGTGATTAGGATTTCGGCGGCGCCCGCGCGCAGCAGATGCCGGGCGGCACCCTCCGACATCTTCCCCGCCCCGATAATCAACACGCGCTTCTTGGTCAGCGATCCGAAGATCTCGCGCGCCAGCTCAACCGCGGCGTAACTCACGGAGACGGCGTTCTGGCCGATCTCAGTCTCCGATCGGATGCGTTTGGCCACACTGAATGCGCGTGTCAGCACCGCATCCAGCAAGTTGCCGATCGTCCCTTGCTCCCGTGCTTGCGCTAAAGCCTCTTTCAGTTGTCCCAGGATTTGCGGCTCGCCGACGATCATTGAATCCAGGCTTGCGGCCACCCGAAACAGATGCCGGATTGCTTCTGATTCCTCCAGAACATAAAAATGCGGCCGAATCCCGTCCAGCGTCAGCCCGTCTCGCCCGACGATGATTGCTTCCAGCAAGCTGTCGGCGCAAACATCATCGGAAAGCGCGGCTGTGATCTCCACTCGATTGCATGTCGAGAGGATCAGCACTTCTTTCGCGCCCCGTGCCTGCATGTCGAGCAGCGCCGCCGGAATATCCTCGACGCGGAACGCCAGCTTCTCCCGAATCTCCACCGGAGCCGTGCGATGGCTGATGCCTGCGAGCGCCAGCTTCATCGCGGCCACAAACTCCGCAGTCCGACGTGAGTCGCCCAGGTGATGATGGAGCAACCTAACACGCTAACCGCCAGCCACGCGATGCGCCGCCCGCGCCACCCGGCCGACACGCGCAGAAAAATCATGGCCAGATAAAAGGCCCAGGTGAACAGGAAGAATGCGATCTTCGGATTCAGAATCCAGGCGGTGCCGCTCTCAATGAACGCCCAAATTACCCCAGTGACCGTGCCGAGGGTGATGAACACAAATCCCGTGTTCATCGATTGCGTGATGATGCGGTCCAGAGTTGCCAGCGGAGGCAGGCGATTGGAGGACGGCGTCACGTTCTTGGTCTTCAGCTGCCGTTCCTGCAAAAGATAATAGACCGACGCTACGGCCGACAGGATCAACGCCGCGTAGCCGATCAGCACCGTCGAAATGTGCAGAATGAGCCAGATGTTGCGCACTTGCGGGCTGCTCCAGGGGGCAACTGGAAACTCCGTGGCGCCAATCAAGGTCATGAAGAACACCAGGGGAAACAGGCACACGCCGAAAATTGCGATCCGGTAATACGTGTAGGCAAGCAGGAATAGAACAGCAATCAGAAAGGCGCAAATCGAGCTGGTTTCATAGAAATTATTCAGCGGAAGATGGCCGGTTTCGGCGCGCAACTCGACAATCGAGACGAAGTGAAAAACCGTACCGGCGGCAAACGCGATCAGTGCCGGAGTGAACAGCTTAGTGCTCTTTCGAAACAGATAGGTCAGCGCGTACAGCAACCCGCACGAATACAGGGCGGCGGCCGTCCGCAGCCAGAGAACGCTCATGCCGGGGGCTCTCTTCCAGTATAAGAGCCGGAAATATTTGAGACCGGGCCCCTACCTTGTGCGGCTATTCGATCATCGGAAGGACGGCTGGTGGTGCTTAAACACCGCTCCATCCGTATATACGGGAAAGGAGTTTAATAGAAGTTCATATGAGTGAATCTTTAAGTGGTAAACGAGCTTTGGTGACAGGCGGTTCCAAGGGTATCGGCCTGGCGGTCGCACGGGCCCTCCTCTCCTCAGGAGCGAATGTTGTGATTTGCGCGCGGGATCCCACGCATCTGCAGCACGCGGTGACCGATCTTCGCGGAAGCGCGCGAGGCGCCAAGATCGCGGGCCGGACTACCGACGTGAGCGACAGTGACCAGGTGGCCGGGCTTTTTCAGTTTGCCGACCAGGAACTTGGCGGTCTCGACATCTTGATCAACAATGCGGGCTTGGGTGTCTTTCGGGCCGCGGACGAGCTTAGCGTCGAGGAATGGAACCGCGTAATCGGGACGAATCTCTCCGGCGCCTTCTACTGCACTCGCGAGGCGCTTGAGCGTTTTCATAAGGCTAGAGGCGGGGCCGTGGTCAATATCAGCAGCCTCGCCGGCAAAAATCCCTTTGCCGGTGGAGCTGCCTACAATGCCTCAAAGTTCGGTCTCAACGGTTTCAGCGAGGCCGCGATGCTCGACCACCGCTATGACAATGTGCGGGTGAGTTACGTCCTGCCAGGCAGCGTGGATACCGACTTCGCAGGCCAGCAGGGAGGCCAGCGGTCTGACTGGAAGATCGCCCCCGAGGACGTCGCCGACATAGTCCTGCACATCCTCCGGATGCCTGCGAGAACACTCATCAGCCGAGTCGAAGTGAGACCTTTGCGGCCGGAAAAGAACTAATCAGAAAAGCCCGAGGAATACAGGGTCCTCACAACCGTTCACGAAAACCCGCAGCTCTGACGATGAATGGAGTATGCAACAGGGCGGTATGGTTTGGCCTCTGTCGTGCTTCGTCCTGTGTTGAAAGTTAAAAAGGTGGACGGCTGGGCCCGAAGCTGCGGATCGTAGCTTGGACACTGCTACGTGAACGGATGGAAAGAAGGATCAACGCGTTATGAGCCGGCTACGAAAAGTGCTCGATCCGACCCGAACGGGCAAGGACGCCGATTCGCTCGAAAAAACACTGCTGAAGCTGATCGTCGGACAGGATGAAGCAGTCGAGCAAATCGTCAATATCTATCAGATGCACCTCACGGGTCTCTCAGCGCCCGGCCGGCCGATCGGGAACTTCCTGTTTTTAGGACCCACCGGATCCGGGAAGACGCGAACCGTGGAAGCAACCGCGGAGGCGCTGGTCCACAACTCTCGAGCGGTCATCAAGATCGATTGCGCCGAGTTCCAGCATAGTCACGAGATCGCCAAGTTGATCGGCTCGCCTCCCGGGTATTTGGGACATCGCGAAACGCACCCGCTGCTCAGTCAGGAAGTCATTAACCAGCACCATACCGATACGGTCAAGCTGAGTTTTATTCTCTTCGATGAAATCGAGAAGGCCAGCGATGCGCTGTGGAACCTGCTCTTGGGTATTCTCGACAAAGCGACTCTGACCCTGGGCGACAATCGCAAGGTCGACTTCTCGCGCTCGCTGATCTTCATGACCAGCAATCTCGGCGCTAGTGAGATGAGCGCGCTGATTTCACCCAGGCTCGGCTTCGACAAGTGTCTGGGCGGGGCGCAAGCCTGCAACGATGAACAGCTCGCCAAGAAGCAGTCGCGCAGCGGCATCGAAGCGGCCCGCCGCAAATTCACGCCCGAATTCATGAACCGCATCGACAAGGTAGTCGTGTTCAAAACGCTCGGCGAACCGGAACTGCGTCGCATTTTGGATCTCGAATTGGGACAGGTGCAGCAGCGCGTTCTGCTCTCCCCCATAGAAAAACAGTTCGTCTTCACCGTCTCGGAAACAGGCAAGAATTTTCTGCTCAGCGAAGGCACGGACGTGAAGTACGGAGCACGGCATTTAAAACGGGCCATCGAGCGCCTCCTGGTTCACCCGCTCTCAAACCTGATGGCGACCAATCAGGTCAGTGCAGGAGATTGGGTGCAAGCGGATTTCGATACCGAGCGCCGCTCTCTCCTGTTTACGAAGGAAGCGGAGGGCCTCGAGATTCACGCGATGGCCAGCTTACTCGGTGATAACTTCCGCATGCCCGCTGCCGCAGTAGCGGTCGCCGCACAACCGGATGTGGTCAAAGCTGTACCGGCTGCCAAATCGTCAAAAAAGTAACTCCTCCGAACCGGAAGTGACACGCGGCTAAATCGCCCGCCGCTTATGCCTCTCCAGGTTGGGGAGGAATGCGGTCAGCAGCCCGATTACGGGTAAATACGCGCACAGGTGATACACGAAATCGATACTCGTGAAATCAGCCAATTTACCCAGCAACGCCGCCCCGATCCCGCCCATTCCGAATGCGAAACCGAAGAAGACGCCGGACACTGTTCCGATTTTTCCCGGCATCAGGTCCTGTGCATACACCAGGATGGCCGAAAAGGCGGAGGCCAGAATCAACCCGATCACAATCGTCAAGACGACCGTCCAGAATAGGCTTGCGTACGGCAGTATCAGAGTGAACGGAAGCACGCCGACGATGGAGCACCAGATCACGAGCTTGCGCCCGAACCGGTCACCCACTGGTCCGCCTATGATTGTCCCCGCCGCTACCGCGCCGAGGAAAACGAACAGGAGGATTTGCGAGGTCCGTACCGGGACGTGAAACTTGCTGATCAAGTAGAACGTGTAATAGCTGCTCAAGCTCGCCAGATAGAAATACTTCGAGAAGATCAGCGCGATCAGAATCGCGATGGAGAACAGCACTTTCTTGCGCGCCAGCACCGCACTGGACGTCAGTGTTCCGGTAGGCTTGGATTGCCTGAAGCCGCTCCTTCCGTACCAGTTCCCAACGTTCACCAGAATGGTGATTCCGATGAGTGTCGCCACCGAGAACCAGGCAATACTGTGCTGTCCATGAGGAAGTACGATGAACGCGGCCAGCAACGGTCCTATTGCGGATCCCGCGTTTCCGCCGACCTGAAACAGAGATTGCGCTAGACCATGCTGGCCGCCTGAGGCCAAACGCGCGACCCGCGACGATTCAGGATGAAACACCGACGATCCCATTCCAACGAACGCTGCTCCAATAAGGAGCATCAAGAAGCTAGCCGCTACCGAGAGCACCACCAGGCCGAGCAGAGTAAACCCCATTCCGACAGGCAAGGAGTACGCCTGCGGGCGCCGGTCGGTGTAGAGTCCCACAATCGGCTGCAGCAGGGACGCGACCAGCTGATACGTAAACGTAATCAGTCCTATCTGCCCGAAGTCGAGATGAAACGAACTCTTCAGAATCGGATAAATGGCCAGAATCAACGACTGCGACATGTCGTTCAGAAGGTGGCAGAAGGCGATCGCAGCCAGTACACCGAAAGCTGCTCTCTCGGCCTTCTCGATGCGAGCTTGCGTCGTCATTCCGGCCGCGTTCGTGTTGTTGGACACTCTTCTATTTAGTGTAGAGAGGAGTTCACAAGTTTCCGGCTTACGGCTGCGTGGGCGTAGCGCCGGCCGCTGCCGCTACAGCCGGGGTGCTTTGCTTGTCAACGTGCACTTGTCCGTCCCAAGTCGCTTGGAAACTGACCTTCGCCTTGAAGTCGGAGAGCGTGCATAGCACCGCGATCGGCCACCCAGGGTTGTAGGCGGCATGGCTATTCTCAACAGCCTGACCGATGGCGTCCGCCAGTCTGGCTCTTTTCTTCATGAAGTCTGCGTTTTTCGATGGGTCCTGTCCCGCGGGCACGCTGTCGGCAGCGGCAAGCGCGGCGCTGAGTGCGGGTGCCACGTCCGCGATAGCCCCGGCCCAAAACGTAATGTCGTACCAGTCGGGGTAAGACACTTGTCGCAACTCCGGCGTCCAACGATTTCCGTCCATTAGTGACCAGGCGTAGTCGTCATTCAGGTTTTGCCTGCGCTTTACGTCGCTTTGATTACCGGGATCGAGCAGCGACGCGAACACGCTTCGGCCCAGGCGCGTCACATCTTCCAGCTTCCGCGGCGTTCGTGCCGCCGGATCTGAGAAAAACAACTGCAAAGCTGCGTCCCCGGCGAAGATCGCTTGCGCGGCTATGCGGACATGTAGCGGATTTGGATTGTTCGGCAACAGATTTTGCCAGTCGTCTTGCCCGATCAACCGAAGGGCCACCGCAGTCAAAAGATCCTTATGAACGGACTTCGCGTCCAACTTCTCTTGATAGATAAGTAAGCTCTGCGAAACTTTGATGTCCGCGTTCAAGTTGCTAGCGCTGGTAGCCGCGGTGTAGGTCATCGTCGCGACACACGCTTCGCTCAGCACCTTCTGTAACTTGTCGGGCGCGGCACAGTAAGGCATCGCGGCAACTAAAATCCGGTTGGCGGTTTGTCGGTCGGTGACCGTAATCGCGCCGTTATCCTCCGGGCTGTGCAGCACCTGGCAGGAGCCCACGAAATCGGCGATCGATTCGTAGTTGTAGACGCCAAGCAGATTGACCGTCATCGCGTGCTTGCCGTCCTTGGTCTCGCCTATCACGTTCCGCAGCTCTTTTGCGTTTGATAGTTGCTGGAGCTTCGTCCAATCGCCTTTGAACGCCGAATCGAGTGCCGCATCGGTATCGGCCTGATTCCCGGTGAGATCGATGCTATAGACGAAAGCTGCCTCATCGGCGAAGGAGGCGGAGCACACCACGTTCAAGCAGACGCTCAGACTCCGGTCAACGCTTGCGCTCAAAGCTTTCTCCATCAGTTCGCAGTCTTCTTCCTTCAGGCCCGCTGCTTTCGGATCGACCTTAGGGGCCACCGCACTGAAAAAGCTGTTAATCAGGTCCTTCTTGCCCGTCCACGCCTCAAGACCCGCCGAGGCATCGAAAGTTGCCGCCAAAGTGGTTTGCCTTTTTTTATAAACTCCGAGTTGCAGTTGAGCATCGCTTACCCGATGGCACCGGATAATGTAATCGCCGCTCACTGCGACGGAGCCGGAGACTTTCAAATCGCAGTCGGGTTGAATGCTCAGGTTGTAATTGAACGGCAAGCTGGTCTTCAGCTTGGCAGTATTCACTGAGGCGAGGCACGAGCTGTTCAGGGACATCGGCAGCGAATAGGAACCGGTAAACTTCAAAGTTCCCGAGATATCGCAGGTATGGACGGTCCCGGGCTTCTGGTTGCGGACGTGCTGGGCGGAGTTGACGGCCACGAAATTCGACAGCGCTTGTCCAATACAATCCTTTCCGCGCGGCATAGGACCGGCTGCACTCTCGAATAACGTGTAGGAGCAGAATTGGCAAACGGTGCTGGCCTGAATACCGACGCCGAATCCACCTCCGACGGGAATGTCGTTAAGCCCTACCTCGATGAGCGTGTCGAGCCCAAAGCTCATCCAGCATTGGCCTTTGCCGATGGCAATCGAAGGCGCGTACGGATTCTTCCCGAACAGACCATCGTCGGACTCTGTAACGACACCGAGCGACGCGTTGATTCCACCACTGATGCAGAGCTTCCAATTCTGCCCGGCATCGATGATCGGCGCGGTAAACGTTGCGCCGAGCTTGACGGATTTACACTTCGCTTGATCGAGGGGGTTCGAGAGGTCACCGACCATCGCCGCCACGGGCGAGATCAGACTCTGAAGCTTGGATTGAGCAACTTGAGATTTGTCGTCAACTGGAGCGTCGAATTCCGCGCTTGTCGTGTCGGTAATACGGATAGTAGCCACGTAAAGATATTACATAAAAGCACTAGATGGGCAGGTGAGTTGAACCGGTCAAAAACTTATCTATGTGGTGAGCGGCCTTACGGCCTTCGGCGATAGCCCACACCACGAGAGACTGTCCGCGCCGTGCATCGCCGGCCGAGAAGACTCCCGGAACCGAGGTCATGTAGGTCGCGTCCGTCTGCAGATTCCCACGCGCGTCGACCGCGAAAGGAAGCTGCTCGAGCAAACCTTTTCGTACCGGACCGGAAAAGCCGATGGCGATCAGCACCAGATCGGCATCCAGATAGAATTCACTCCCGGGAACTCGCTCCAGAGCAGGCTTTGGACCCACCCGGACGCAGTGTAGTTTCCTGACATTGCCGTTCTCGTCTCCACTGAAGTGCGTTGTGAGGACGCTCCACTCGCGCGCGCCGCCTTCCTCGTGCGCCGCTTCGATTCGCAACTGCAGCGGCCAGAGGGGCCAGGGAGTGGTGTGGTGACGATCCTCCGGAGGCATGGGGTGGATCTGCAACTGGTGTACAGAGGCAGCTTTTTGCCGATGAGCAGTTCCCAGACAATCGGCGCCCGTGTCACCACCGCCAATAATGATCACGCGTTTGCCGGTGGCCAGAATCTCGGCGGAGCCTGGAAAGCGATCCCCTGCTCCTCGCTTATTTTGTTGCGTGAGGTAGTCCATCGCGAAGTGAATCCCGTTCAGTTCGCGTCCCGGTATGTCCAGGTCCCGATGCTGTTCGGCGCCGGTCGCGAGCAGCACCGCATCGTAATCGCGAACTAGCTCATCGCCCTTGATATCGACCCCGGCATGCACGTTGCCGCGGAACTCAATGCCTTCAGCGTAGAGCTGCTCCAGGCGGCGGTCCACAACTGCCTTCTCCAGTTTGAAATCCGGAATGCCATAGCGCAGTAGCCCGCCAATGCGGTCGTGCTTTTCGAGCACGGTAACAGAGTGTCCGGCGCGATTCAATTGCTGGGCGGCGGCAAGCCCAGCGGGGCCCGAGCCGACGATCGCCACGCGCTTTCCCGTTCGACGCCGAGGCACTTCCGGTTGAACCCAGCCTTGCTGAAACCCACGGTCAATGATGTTTTGCTCGACCACTTTGATAGTGACGGGGGGCGCGTTGATACCGAGCACGCACGCGGCTTCACACGGGGCCGGACAGATGCGGCCGGTGAACTCCGGAAAATTGTTGGTTGCGTGCAGGGCGCGCAGCGCTTCGCGCCAGCGGTTCTTCCAGACCAGATCGTTCCAATCCGGAATCAGGTTGTTTACCGGGCACCCCGTATGGCAGAACGGAACGCCGCAATCCATGCAGCGCGCCGCCTGCTGCTCGAGCTTCTGTTCCGGAAACTCCCGATATACCTCGAACCAATCGTTAACTCGTTCGAGAATCGGGCGCCGCTCGGGCGTTTCGCGAGGGTATTCGAGGAAGCCTGTCGATTTGCCCATCGACTACCTCGCTCGCTCGCCGACCGCGATCCGTTGAGCGGGCGCTTCCATGGGAATGCGGACGTCCTGTCCCGCCGCCCGCTTCGTCCCCAGCGCGCGCCGGTATTCGTGCGGGAAGACCTTAACGAAATGCCGCAGCATCTGGGCCCAGTTCTCGAGCATTCGCGTGCCGAGCGGACTGGCTGTGTATTCAACGTGGTTCCGAATCAGACCTTCGAGCAACAGCATGTCTTCACGTTCGAAGATTGGTTCCAGATCGACGCCCGCGCGATTGCAGCGAACGCGCACGAACTCGCCGGAGGCATCGAACACGTACGCGATACCGCCGCTCATACCGGCGGCGAAGTTCTTCCCCGTACGCCCGAGTACGAC
>JAVKSW010000077.1:0-9062 GCA_039583505.1 Bryobacteraceae bacterium
AATATACAGACGCGTATCGGCTCTGCTACATTCGCGGGCCTGAAGGGCTTCTCATCGGACTCGCCCAAGAACTCAGCTGAGCGCAATACGAAGCTGCTGACGAAGAGCGACCAATGTCAGCGAGCGCGTCTCACAAAGGATAGATGCTGTTGAAAGACTCTGCTGCTAAGCTTCTGGCTCGCTTCTCGCGGCCAACTTCCGACTTCCGCGTAACAAGAGGCGCTATCCGGAAACAGCATTGCCAGTGACTGACAACCGGGTATTTCAGCAATGCCTTACGTCAGGTGTTACCTACGATAGAGACATTCGGGCCTTTGAGGAAGCAGCCATCGGGGCACAGCTTCAGCGAAATTCATCGGAAAATGGTATTTTGAAGGGCGAATAGCCTCGCGTTGGTCGACACGGAGTCGCCCGAGGCAGGGAAGGTGATCAGGAGCTGTAGATGTCTATGGGGAATGTAGCGGCTCCTGTAGCAATGGACGGCAGTCATGAGACCTGCGTGGCTGCGACTCGGAAGCGAAAAGACGCGGCTCTCGGCGTTCGCGCAGAGATATCATCATGAGCGACGATCCTTCCAGTAACACGCGAATACACCGAGACATCGAGCGGCTACTCGCGCGGACCCCGGTAATCGAGGATGCTTGTTCGCTCGATCTGCTGGTTTTTTTATCTAGACATCCACGCACGCTGCTCACCAACGAGCAGCTCGCGGCTTTTGTCGGGTACGAAATGAAACTAATCGCCAAGTCGATTGACGCGTTTATCGATCTAGGTCTTCTGGAACGAACCCAAAATTCCACGCATGCTGCGCGAATGTACCAACTCATGCCAGAGAGCCCAACGACGGAAGGACTGCAGGCGCTCTTGGAATTGGCCTCTACTAGACAGGGAAGACGAGACATTCTAGAGTTCTTCGTGCCCAGGAGATCCAGCCGGCCTGTTGATCTAATTCAATCAAAACGAAAGCTGCGTGTTATTGCCTGACTTTGGAAATATGGAGAATTCATATGCCAAAACCTGATCTTGTAAAAACCGGTATTGCCGGCCTGGATAGTATTTTGCAGGGCGGCATTCCGCGTGGAAACGTCATCCTCGTGGAAGGCGGGATTGGCGCCGGCAAAACTACGCTGGGCGTTGAGTTTATTTATCGTGGCGCAAGCTATTTCAATGAACCGGGCATTATCGTACTGTTCGAAGTGTCGCCCCATAAACTAATGCGGGATGCGGCGAACCTCGGTTGGGACCTCGAACAACTCGAGCGCGAGGGCCGCTTGAAAATTGTGTTCACGACCCGCGAGGTGTTGCGGCAGGAACTGCAGCAAGCCGACAGCGTGCTGCTCGAAGAGGCGGCGAGAATTGGTGCGCGGCGCATTTTTGTGGATGGAGTGGGCCGGCTGGTCAATGGGAATGGGAATGGGAATGGCCTGCCTGAGACGCGTTCTTCCTTTCATGTGCTCACCGAGGGCTTACAGCGCGAAAATCTTACCGCGATTCTGACTGTGGAAGCGTCGGCGAGCGATGGGCAGATGAAGGGTATCTCGGTGTATGAGGAATCGATCGCCGATACCGTCATCCGGCTCAGGTTGGAGGAGATGCAGCGCGCGGCCATCCGATCGATTGAAATTGTGAAGTCGCGGGGGCACGATTTTCAGATGGGGCGGCACACGTTTCGCATCATCGACGGCGAGGGCATCCGGGTATACCGCCGCGTTCAGGCCCCCCGTGTCAATCGGGACCGCTCCCCCGATTTGGACCTGGATACGCGCGTCCCAACAGGAATACCTGGTTTAGACAAACTGGTGAACGGTGGATACTACCTCGGAAGCACGACGGTGATAGCCGGCATCTCTGGCGTGGGTAAGAGCGTGATGGGTCTTCAGTACACCATGCACGGGGCACAACGCGGTGAGCGCAGTTTAATGCTTAGCCTGGACGAGCAGGTCTCGCAGATCCAGCGGAATGCCGCAAGTCTCGGTATGGATTTGAAAGGGGCCATGGACAGCGGCATCGTTCGCGTGGAATACGAACCTCCGCAAGAAATTGAAGTGGATGTACATTTCGCTCATATTGAAAAGCTGATCGAAGATTTTAAGCCACGGCGGGTGGTCTTCGATAGCCTCTCTACCTACGGCTCTACGATGGGGACAAAGGGGCGGATGTTTCGAGACTTCTTTCATGCCTTGACTGCCCTCATGAAAGAACACCAAATTGCGGCGGTGTACAACCACGAAAATCCCGAGATGCTGGGAATGGCTTCCATGATGGGCGAGTTCGCGATGAGCTCGCTTGTGGACAACATCATTCTCATGAACTGGATTGAAATCGACGATTCCTTTCGGCTGGGGCTCACAGTGGCGAAAATGCGGGCGAATCCGGTGGATCGAGTTACTCGCGAATGCGAATTTGTCTCTGGCATAGGGCTGCGCGTCCTGCCCCGCGTGCTACCAGCGCCAGATCTAAAACCATTCTCTACCTATGCTGGTCTCGTGTCGCGTGCGCCTACACGGTGCGTTCGAAAGAAGGACGAGGGACCCGTTGCCGATTCCAGCGCCTAATGTACTCTTTAGCCCCGATCTTTGGGGTCGAGCGCTTGAAAGCTATGCACGCGCCGCGCACCTTACCGTCAAGGTCTTCGATGCTGAGGAACGCACGGTGTTGGGTCCAGTGCATCCCACCCCATTGTTTCAGTTATTCGAAGAAAGAATAGGATATGATCCCGGGCTGTTTGCGCAGTGCGCGCGTCGCTGTCTAGCGCAGGTAAACGAGTACCGGGCCGAGATCGTCTCCAGCTATGGTCTGAGCGTAGTAGGAATTCCGCTTGTACTGGATGACAGCGTAGTCGGCGCGGCGATCGGCGGCTACGCCTTCGTGGATTTCGTTCACATATCGGAAGTTCAGCACTGGGCCAAACAGTGCCGAATCGCTTTTGAAAGCATTTGGCGGGTGGCGCGCGAGCAGAAACCGGTTCCTCAGCGCAGGCTGATTCTCAATGGCGAACTGCTCGAAGTGCTTGGGGACGCGTTATTGAGGGAAAACAGCCGGACGCGGCAATATGAATATGCGCTGCGGACACTAGAGCAGACCTCGACGGCCCTACGGGATTCTGAGGAGAAATTTCGACTGTTTGTTGAAAACGTTCAGGAATACGCGCTTGTGCAGAGTGATCCGGCAGGAACCATCGTGAGTTGGAATCCCGGAGCCCAGCGGCTCTTCGGCTTCACGGCGGAAGACATACTCGGCAAGAACTTTTCCGTGCTGCAGATGCCTGAGGACCGCGAAGCCGGCGTATTCAAAGAACAACAAGCGTCTGCGGCCGGCGGACACCACAATGAAGACGCAAGATGGTTGGTCCGCCAGGACGGATCACGTTTCTGGGCGCGTTGGATCACTGAGCCGATTCGCGATAAGACAGAGACCTTTCGAGGGGCCGCCAAGATTATCCGTGACGAGACGGAGCGCGCGCAAGCCGAAGCGAACATCAGAGCATCGTTGACGGAAAAAGAAGAACTGCTGAAGGAGGTTCATCACCGCGTAAAGAACAATTTGCAGGTGGTCACCAGCTTGCTAAACATGCAAGCACGCCAGATCGGGAATCCCGACGTTCTCGCCCACTTTGACGAGGTGCGGAACCGCGTTTATTCGATCGCCGCTATCCACGAACTGCTGTACCGCTCTACTTCCTTCGCCGCAATCGACCTAGCCGCCTACGCCCGCCAGCTCGCGCCCGATCTGGTCCTCTTTTACAACGCGCAAGATCGCATTCAAGTGAGAGTGACCGGGGACGGAATCACGCTCGAACTCGAGCGTGCCATGGCCTACGGCTTGCTGCTGAATGAGCTCGTGTCCAACGTATGCAAGCACGCGTTTCCACCGCCCCGGACAGGCAGTATTATGGTGTCCTTCCAACGCGAAGACGGCCACATCGAAATGACTGTAACCGACGACGGACAGGGCTTGCCGAACGATTTTGATTACCGGCGTGCTGGGTCGCTAGGAGTGAAGCTAGTGCAAAGCCTTGCGAGTCAGTTGCGCGGCTCGGCAGATATACAGGCCGGCTCGGGGACGACTGTTCGAGTGCGGTTTCCAGAAATGAGAGATGATACAGATCATGCCTGAAACTTCGGGTCGGTGTAGAATTCTCATCGCGGAGGACGAACAGGTTGTCGCGCTAGATGTGGAGTCCGGATTGGACGAGCTCGGATACGAGGTGGTCGGCATCGTCAGTTCGGGACAGGAAGCCGTCCAATTAACGGAAGAGAGTTGCCCCGATCTGGTACTGATGGATATCCAATTGGATGGCCCGACCGACGGCATTGCCGCTGCCGCGGAGATTCGGCGGCGGTGGCAAATTCCGGTCGTTTTTGTTACAGCCAGCGCCGGGGATGAAATTGTATCTCGCGCGAAAGCGGCTGGGCCATATGGTTACATTACAAAGCCTTTTCGCGCCAAAGAGCTTAGTGCAACGATTGCCGTAGCACTGGAGCGGCATCGTCTCACGCGTGTTCTGGAGCAATCGAATACCGAACTGACACGATTCTGCTACGCAGTCTCACATGACCTACAAGCTCCTGTGCGGGCAATCAGGACGCTCGTCGCTTTGCTCTTGCGGCAGCTTCAAGGCGTCCTTTCTACCGAGCAGTCCGAACTGATTGCTTTGGTGATGGGAGCTGCCGATAACATGCAGCATTTCATCGAATCTCTCTTGCGATACGCACAAGCTGGACATGGACAGTTGAACCTCCAAATGATTTCTTCCAACAAGATCGTTACGGCGGTGCAGGCCACACTTGCCCCGTTAATCGGCGAACGCAATGCCGAGATTACCTGTAACCCATGTCCGATGGTGTGGGCGGACCCCGTGCAGTTCCAGCAGCTTTTTCAGAATTTGCTCACAAACGCAATCAAATACAGCCATCCGGACAGAGCGCCTCGCATCGTGATTTCCGGTGAAGCAACGGAAGAGGGCTGGCATTTTGCGGTTGCCGATAATGGGTGCGGCATCCCAGCCGAGAAACATGAGAGCGTTTTTGTACCGTTAACGCGTTTACACGGCTCCGAAATTCCAGGTACCGGAATGGGACTGGCTCTCTGCCGCATTATTGTGGAGCGGCATGGGGGCCGAATCTGGATGGAATCTTCCGAAATTGGAGAAGGAGCCACGGTTCACTTCATTCTGGGAAGGCCGGAAAAGTCACAGACCGAGGGCAGCGAGCAGACAAACGCGGCAACTGTTGTCATGTAACTACTCCTAGCTGCACGACTGTGCGAGGCCGAAATTCCGTGAAGAAACCGACCGTACTCATTGCAGAGGAAGATGCCGTTATCAGAGAGGGCTGCTTGCGTGCTACGCTGAGGCTCTTCTTCGAAATCGTGGCCGCCGTCGGGGACGGGGCAGCCGCGGTTCGCGTCCGTCGAAGATCATAAACCGGATGTGGTGTTGCTCGATGTTTCGATTCCCGTGCTGGGAGGATTTGATGTGGCACGAAAGATTTTAGCCAAGCATCACGAGATCAAACTGCTATTCGTTTCGAATTACGCAGAGCGCGCCTATGTGGAAGCAGCTTTTGAGATGGGAGCCGCCGGCTATATGTTCTGAAAGGCCGGGCTTTCACCGAGCTTCCCGACGCGATCCGAACGGCACTCGGTAGTCACTTCTATCGAGCTGGTATTTGAGACGCCGCGAAATGGCGCCGGCTTTGAAAGCGCCGGGCAAATTTTCAATGGGCCAAGTCCTTCGGATTGGATAGATGTTCGTCTATGCAAGGGTGATGTTGAGTGAAGGCTGTCCGCTTTCTTCAATGCTCGATAATTCGCTGGTGGTCGGCAAGGGTTACGAATGCTTCAGGCCAAGTTTCCGGATAGCTCCCAAGTGACGGGCTACTCGTCAACTGGATTGAGCATGATCTATTCGCGGTTGAAAGGACCGTGAATTCATGCGAAAGCAGCAGCCCAGAAAGAAACGCCGCGTTCCGCCAAAGACCGTCCTGCGGCCGGCAGATGTAGACCAGCCGAAGTCGGCGGTTCTAAACAGTCTCACGTCAGTCGATGCTCAACGCGGGTACCGGCACGCCATTGACGAGTTCGTTGAGTGGTACTGCTCGGAGCCGCGACTCTCTTTCAACCGAACCGTTGTGCTGCGGTATCGGATCCACCTCGAGTCACGTAAACTCGCGCCGGGCACCCAGCCGGTGGCGAGCTAGAGCAGATTCAGTTTCTGCAACTGGGGGAAGCTCGGATGACGAAGCTTCCCCCGCAAGCGGCGGCTCGTTCCTTAAGAACCGCCTTGAACCTTGACCTGGTCGAGCGGGGAAATTATCGCCAGATTGCGCTTGGGTGTGTCTTAATTTAAACGTGTGACCCTATTGCGAAGCAATAGAACTCCACCGAATCCAATCGAGGCCAGCAGCAGCGAGGCTGGTTCCGGAACGCTACTCGCGTTGGGCTGAAGGAATTCCAAGGCGGGGCAATCCAGGCTGTTGCAGGTTTCCTGTCCCGGCGGCGCAAACTCATTCGCAAATTGTTCGGAGTAGTTTGTCTCTAAAGAGCCTCCGGGTTGCACAGTAACGGCACAAGGCTCGGCAGGGTTGCTACCTTGGATCCCGAGGCAGGTATTAATCCCCAGGCTCGCGACATTCTGGAAGCCCACAAAGTACTGGGTGCCGCCGGTCAAAGAGATGGGAGTAGAGAAATCGGCTCCGCCAAACTGGCCGATGGCCACATCTGAATTAAACGAGGTTTGGCCCAGAACCGTGCCGCCGTTGACGCCGCGGTCGGTCATCACCACAATGTTGACGGTCCGGCTCAGGTTGTCGCCTGCCGATACGTTTGCGGAAAAGAAAGTGTCAATTCCGCTCAGGTCGAAGGAAGTAGTCGGGGTGAAATACCATCCCACCTCAACTTGCGTATAAAGGTTGCAGGCGTTACAGTACCATACGTTGAACGAGTTGGGGCCAGGCGGGGTGTTGTTTACGCCGTAAGCCAGAGTGTCGGCTCGCGCCGAACCTGGAAGTGCTATGAGGGCGAAAAAAAAGGTAAGAAGGCAGGCGGGCAACGCCAGCCCGGTGGACATTCTTTTGATAGTCATCGAGTCTGTTCCTTATTAAAATTTGGGAGCTTACACTTAGCCTGGTAGAAAACCGCGAAGTATCACGAAATTTTGTGAAACTTTCTTAGAGGTGCCAGTAAGCCCTAAGGCCGGGAGAACTACAGCCCCTCAAAGCGAAGCGGGTAGACGCCCACCAAGCGCCGAGCCGCCCCAGCAAACACGTCCAACTCCGCAGCCCCGGAAGGCAGCTGAGCTGCCGGGATCAGAAACGTTGGTGAGTTGCCCGCCCAGGATTGTGGTGTCCCCTGCCACACGAGATTTCCCGTCGCCGCGCGAAGCTCGGCGTGGAGCGCTGTATCGGGCGTGACAGCTGGTACCGCAGCGGTAACCCTCAATTCCGTCGTTCCCTTGGGCAAGGTTATCGATGGGGCCGCATTTCTCTCGCGCGTCACAGTGGACGTCAAGAAGATCGACATTACGCTAGCGCCGGGCCGAACAGCGATCCGCGCACTTGGAACCAGCATGCTCGTTTTCGCTTTATAAAGCCAGGCAGCAACGGAAACGACAACCAAAGCGGCCGCTACGCTCAGGGCTTGTTGCAGGTGGACTTTGCGATATCGATTGCCGGGGCTACGGGCCGTTTGCTCTCTGGCGAACAGCGCCTTGGCCACAGTGACCCGGTTACGCCGGCCCGGTGGATGGTTGGTTCCGGCAGCAAATTTAGCGGCATCGCCCGGTGATAGCCGCCCGGCAGCGTAAGCGTCGACTAAGTCATTTTCCGCGTCTAACATCCGATCGAACAACTCGTCATCGGCGAACATTCGTTCTTCGAGAAGAGAACGCTCTTCCTGCGTCAATTTGTCCAGCAGATATGCCCTCAATTCGTCGCTCATGGCCGCGGGCGTCTCCGGGGAATGCCCACTCTGGCTATACTGGCCGAGGGTTGCGAATACATCACGATTTTTCCTCGTCTTGAAGGCAGCGCTGAATGCATTGTTCCACTTTTACTCTCAACCGCAGAGCCCGATTGCGGAGAGTATTCATTTGCAGTCCAAGTGACGCAGCAAGCCTCTTGCGGTTCTCAATTCGCCGTCCCTGATCGCCGGTGTAGTATCCCAGCAGTAATTCGCGATCGGAAGGCTTTAGAGCGTCTAAGCATCGCTCGAGGCAATTGAGCGGGTCCTCCGCTGAACGGCGTATTTGTATCGGCGGTGCGGGATGGGCAACAGTCATTCGCGACTGCTCGTCGAGAGCCTCCAGGCGAATCCTTCTGGCGATTCCCAACAAGTAACTGCCGGGTTCGGAGAACGATTGGTCTTCAGCCAACTTACGCGCCAGCACATCCAAACAGCGGTCCGCCAACTCCTCGGCATGTGCGAGTCCTTGCCATTCGAAAAAGCGACAGAGACGGAGACGATTTTTCTCGTAAAGCTCGGCAGCGGTAGCCGGATCGGCGCTAAAGGCCTGCAACAATCGAGCCAAGGCCTGGGAATCCAGGCGCCAAGGGTGTTCCGGCGGATTCACCGCAAGTCGCCAACCAACTGGAACGCGGCCCAATAGTAGGGTGCCCGCCAAGCAGGTTCGCTGCGCATGGAGTCCTGAGCTGCGCGCAGGGACTTCGCCGCGGACATCCTCTTTTTCAGCAGGTCTTCATAGAACCGGGTCATAAACTCCGCGGCAGCCTGGTCTTCAACGGGCCACAAGCTGGCGAGTATCTGATCTGCGCCCGCGGAAAGAAATCCCTGAGTCAGCCCCACCAGTCCTTCGCCGCGCGATTCTTTTCCGAGTGCAGTACGACAACCGCTCAACACTACCAGATCCGCTCTTAGATGCAAGTGGTAGATATCGAATAGGCGCAAAAATCCGTCTTGGCTTTTACCGTTACGATCGATTAGGGACAACACGATTCCGGACAGCTCCGGGTGCTCGTTATCCAATACCGTGTGGGCGGCGTAGTGCACAACTCGGTATTGCTCTGACCTGCGGCTGGATCCAGCTTTCCGGGACGCGTCAAAAC
>JAVKSW010000078.1:0-9039 GCA_039583505.1 Bryobacteraceae bacterium
GCGGGAACATTCGATTCGCGACACGGACAGGAACTGCAAGCGCTCGCCCGCCGGTCATGGAAACCTGGACAGCTTTTGCCATGATGCCATTCAGCCTCTGTTCAAGGAGAACGGTTTGCAACGACGAGACTTTTGCAAGTTGATGGCAGCAGCAGCCGCTTTGCCGCTGCGCGCCCAGACAAGCGACGCGCCGCAAAAAGTTTCGGGCGGTTTCGATAAGCTGACGGAAAGCTACGCGGAATTTTGCGCGAAGCCGGCGAACGACAGAGTCTTTTACGCGCTGCAGGGCGGGAACATTGTAAGCGAGAGGCTCGAGGAAGCAGATTGGAAGCCGACCGCCTGGGGAAAACCTCCAGCTCTTCCCATCGCCGGTGATTCCTGGGACGGCGTTCCGATGAACTCGCCTATTCCCAACTTGTACGGTGAAGGGCCTTACAGGCCGACTTGGGATTCATTGCTGCAGTACGAAGCACCAGAGTGGTATCAAGACGCGAAGTTCGGAATCTGGGCGCACTGGAGTCCTCAGTGCGTGCCGGAAGCGGGAGACTGGTACGCGCGCAGAATGTACCTGGAGGCAGACAAGGATTACAAGTACCAGCTCGAGCATTACGGTCATCCCTCAAAGTTCGGCTACAAAGATCTGTGCCCGCAGTGGACGCTGCTCAACTGGCAGCCTGAAGATTTGATACAGCGCTATAAGAAAGCGGGGGCGAAGCTATTTCTGGCGCTCGCCAATCATCATGACGGCTTCGATGCCTGGGACTCCCGACATCAGCCCTGGAATGCCGTCAACATGGGGCCGCACCGCAGTGTGGTCGGCACTTGGGCTTCTTTAGCGCGCCAGCACGGGTTACGTTTTGGCGTAACGGTGCATCAAGCTCGCAACTGGTGGTGGTTCCAAACCGCTCATGGAGCGGATAGCGCCGGGCCCATGACCGGAGCGCCTTATGACGGTCGGCTGACGGAGTCCGCAGGTAAAAGTGAGTGGTGGCAGGGATTCGATCCGCAACGGCTGTACGGCGTGAAGCATCCGTTTGACGCTCTGCCCGACATTTCTTACGTGAAGAACTTCTACGACCGCACACGCGATTTGATCGACCAGCACGATCCCGATCTGCTTTATTTCGACAACTCATTATTTCCGCTCGGCTGGGGCGGCATGAACATCGGGGCTTATTTCTACAACCACAACCTGAAGACGCATGGAGGCAAAATGCAGGCGGTGGCGACAGTTAAGCAAGTGCCCGATAATCTGGCGAAGGCGGTCGTGGCGGACTATGAGCGCGGTCTCACCAACCAGATCATGGCGCATCCCTGGCAATCGGAGACGTGCATTGGAGAGTGGCACTATAATCGCGCGTTATTCGACAAGCCTGGAGAGTACGGCGGCTACACGCCCCCTCGCGACATCGTTCATTGGTTAATCGATGCCGTAAGCAAGAACGGAACATTCATCTTAAACATCCCCGGAAAACCCGACGGCACCATCGATTCCAAAGAGGTGGCGTTTCTCGATCGTTTGACTGCCTGGATGCAGGTGAACGGCGAGGCTATTTATGCGACCCGCCCGTGGAAAATCTACGGCGAGGGGCCGAATGTCGTGAAGAGCGGGTCATTTCAGGGACACAGCATTGCGAAACTCGGTCCGAAGGACATCAGGTTTACGCGCAATAAGGCCAATACAGCGATCTATGCCATGGTTCTCGGATGGCCGACCGAGCCGATTGCGATTCAGGCGCTGGGAACTTCGGCCGCCGCCAATCCAGGCAAAATCGAAAGCGTCCAACTTCTGGGGACAGAGCAAAGACTCAACTGGAAGCAGGATGCGGCGGCGCTGCGGGTGTCGCTGCCGGGCAATTACCACCCTCAGGCCGACTACGCAGTGGCGCTGAAAGTGATGTTAGCGAGGTAGTGCTACATTGCCATTTCGGTCAAACTCGTGCCATGCCCTTGCGCCGAGAGCGAACGGCCTGTACAGGAGGCAAGAGCGACTGCGAAAAAACACACTTCAAGTGAAGACGGCGAACTGCCCATAGGCGTGCGGTGTCTGCCCGGCTCCGCGAATCTCCGCCTCCCGTTCCAAAAATGGTCGCGCATGAGGTGAGTTTTTTGCCAACATAGGGAAAGCATTTTGGCCTCGGCACGAGCAGATGGCAGTTTCGATCAAGGACATTGCGCGGATGGCGGGTGTTTCGCACTCGACGGTTTCACGCGCGCTTCGAAACAGCCCATTAATTCCTTCCCGGACCGCGCAACGCATCCAAAGGATTGCGAGCGAGGCCGGGTACTCG
The DNA here is from genome assembly GCA_039583505.1 of Bryobacteraceae bacterium. Lineage (GTDB taxonomy): Bacteria > Acidobacteriota > Terriglobia > Bryobacterales > Bryobacteraceae > Bog-105. The sequence goes on from JAVKSW010000078.1 coordinate 2,292, forward strand.
GCCAGCGCGGTGGCGCGCAGTCTCGTCACGCGGAAAACGTTTGCGCTCGGCGTGGTGGTGACCTCGATTGCCGATCCGTTTAACGGCGAGGTAGTGAACGGGATCGAAGAGGTCGCGAATCGGCATGGCTACTCGGTGATTCTGGCGAATTCACAAGCCGATCCTGCACGCGAAGTGACAGTGGTACGCTCCTTCCGCGAACGGCGGGTAGATGGAGTATTAGTGGCTTCCTCGCGCGTGGGTGCGCTGTATGTACCGCTTCTTTCGGAGCTGCAGATTCCGATTGTGCTCATCAACAATCAGCATCCGAGCGAGTTCGTGCACTCCGTCACGATCGACAATGTGCAAGGCGCATACGACATCGCACAGCATTTGATTCAGCTCGGGCACAAAAAGATCGCCTATCTGGGCGATCGTTTCGGTTTGCAATCGGATGCGGAACGCTTTTCCGGTTTCGAAAAGGCGATGAAGGAGTCGGGTTTGCCGATTGGCGAAGGCTTAGTCGTACACGGCGATGGCAAGCCGCAAGGGGCCATGAGGGCCGCCCGGGACTTGCTCTCACGCCCCGATCCGCCGACGGCGATCGTTTGCTACAACGATATGTCTGCGCTGGGAGTTTTGCAGGAAGCTGAAAGCATGCGCTTAGCGGTGCCCGGTGACCTGTCAGTCGCCGGCTTCGACGACATCTTTTTCGCGTCGCTACTGAAGCCGCCGCTGACGACGGTTCAGCAACCCAAAAGGCAAATCGGCGAACGTGCGGCGGAACTGCTCCTGGCGCTGCTCGAGGGCAAGGAGGCCGAAAAGACAGTGGTGATCCGCGGTGAGCTGGTTGCGCGCGGATCTACGGCTGAGCCGCGTAACTCACGACGGAAGCTCTCCTCTACCAATCGATCTTCTCGGGGAAGAACTCCGCGACCAGATCCTCGTAATACGGCTTGATCTCGTTCATGTTCGGCCTCTCGCGACCTTTCGAGTAAAGATCGTATGGGTTGAACTTGCGAACCCAGTCGAACATTTTCTGGTCGCGCTGGTCCATGAGGTGGCCGTACGCGTTGTGCCTGTGCGCTGCGTAAAAAGAGTGATAGCGCAGCATGTACTGGGCGGGTTCAGGCAAATAGTTGCGAGTGACGGTGTAAATATACTCGTCATGTCCCCACGATAAGTGCACTTTGGCCAGACCACAGTTCGGTTCATAGATTCCGTATTTGGTCTGGTATTCCGGAACTTTGCTGTCGGGATTGTCGGCAAAGAACTCGGGGAAAACGATCTGATCAGACCAATGACAGCCCACCGGGAACGTATCCCCGACGACGGCCCACTGCGGCTCGCCATAGAGGCACAGCACTTTGCCAAGATCGTGAACCAAGCCGGCCAGAACGAACCAGCGCGGATGACCGTCCTTGCGTATGGCCTCCGATGTCTGGAGCAGATGCTCAGTCTGCGTCAGGTCTGTGTCAGGATCGCTGTCATCGATCAGCGTATTGAGGTAGTCCGCCATGTCCCAAATACTTTTCTTGCCGCGCGTGAGACCGCAGTATTCGGCCTTCTTTTGCAAGACAAAGTCGAGCGACTGATACTTGTGATTCTGACGGTAGAACTCCGTCACGGTGGGATTCGCGTCTTCCTTATAGTTCCGAAACTCCTCTTCCGACTTACCCTGCTTATAGCGAGTGGCGACAAAATCGTCCCACTCGTCCAATTGTTTGAGGGGTTGCGTTTCCAGGACAGCGGCCATTCACGAGACCTCCTGAGCCCATTATGCACACGTGTGCGTTGTCTGCGCAACGCCCTATCAGCGGTCCGGATTTTTGGGCAGGCTGATCATATTGGCAAAAAGCCGATACGCTCCCGGAACTCCTTCCGGAAGCTGTCGGTAAAAAGCCCACGCGTTATAAATATAGATACCTTTCCCATACTTCGCGTACAGTAGACCGCCCTGCTGTTCCGCCTGCCCTTGGTCGTGAGCTTCAAGAAGCGCCTGGTAATGCGAATCCCAGGATTTCATCCACTTTGAGCCGCGCTCCTCTACCCAACCCGTGAAATCGGCTTCGGAGATCTTATTCGGCCAATTGAAAATCGGATTCGACGGCTGGAGAATTTGGACCCGGGACGCTTCGTCGGTCACTTCTTCAGGATTGGAGGTCATCGTGTACGGATAGGGTCCGTAGTTTCTATCAAATTCCGGCGTGTTGTATTGCACAATCACCACGCCGCCGTTTTCCACGTAATCCAGCAACCGCCGGTTATAAGTTCTGAGATCCTCGCGAACCGCATAGGTTCTGACTCCAAGCAAGATGACGTCATACTTACTCAGATCTCCCGTGGCGAGATCAGTCGGGCCGAGAAAACTGACGTGAATACCGAGATGCTCAAGTGAGGCCGGGACATCATCGCCGCTTCCGGTCACATAGGCGACTTTCAGATCAGGGGCGACTTTCACATCGACGCCGGTCAACCGGTAGGTCGCTGGCCTGTATAGAAAATAGGGCCGCACGGTGGGATAGCCCGTCGTCACGTACCCTTCTTTATATGAACGGCCGTCGTACTGGCTGACTGCTGTAATCTGGTACGGTTTCTCGGCCAGGTGAGCGGGCGTGACTTGAAACGTTGCGGACGCATCCTCCCCATCTGCCGATGTCGCAAAGTTCGCATTTTCCGGTTGCGAATTCCAGCCGCTTGGCAGATCCAGTTTCACGCTGCCCTTCGCGGGTCCCTTCACATTGCTGTGAACCACAGCAGTGACGGGGAAAGTTTTCTCGGTGAGCGGCACAATCCCTGCCTGCGGCGTAATGGCCACGCCGATTGCTGGACCGACGGTCAGGGGAAGGTACACACTGCCCTCTCCTGTCACACGTTGGATGGTCTGCACGTACTGCCCGATTCGGATGGGGGCGCCATCGTAACTGAATTCCGCCCATGCCGCGAGCGGATAAGGAGCGAGCGGGCGGTTGAGAAAGCGCTTGTCCAAAATGTCGTAATACGACTGTTCAATATTGGGCCGCGAAAAATAGGGACGCGTAAATGGAGCATTTTCCGGAACGGTTATGGAGAAATTCGTGTTGACGGGTTTACCATCCGAGATTGTCAGCGCGCTCGCGCCATCGCTCGAGGATACTGGCCAGGTTTCGCTCTGCATGTACGATTCGACGGTGGCTTTCTCCAGCCGCACGGGACTGGCGCTCTGGTCCACGACATGTACGTTCACCCCAAATTTTTGGCCGGGTATCGCCATACGGAAGGTTTCCGCATCTCCCAGGAACATAGCCATGAGCGGATTCTGCTTCGTTGCGGGCGCAACTACCGCGTCGAGCGATAAGCCGAGCGCCTCGGCTAGCGCATTATTGAACTGCACACGCTTAATTTCCAGCTCGTGCCGTATGTTGTACTTGGAATCTTGCGACAGATTGCTTTTTTCGACTTGCTGCAGGAGCGCCACCGTCTGTTTCAGACCGTTGGCCAATGCCGGAGCGGTCTTCTCCGGATGAGCAGCAGCAAAATCCCGCGTTGCCTCCTCTACCGATGCGTTGATCTTTTCGAGTCCTGCCTTCAAGAAACCCGGATCGGCGCCCTGCGCCAGCGAAGCGATACCTGTCAAGGAGGTATCGATGCCATCAAAGAAGCTCGATTCTTTCTCCGGGGTTTGAACTGTGGAACCAAAACGGTGGTACGGACTTAGGACCTGCCCCGCTTTCGGTACAGATCCGCCGCCGTTCTGCGATTTCTGAAATCCGAGGCCTTCGCGCGAAAGCTGAACGTAAGAGGCTCCGAGCACCGGATCATAATCTCCTTCCGGAATGTCGACGTCCGTCGATAAACCTGGCGTCCCCGCACGCATTCGGAAGGGTACACGAGCGTAATCTTTCAGCGGTATCCAAGGCTTCAATCCGGCCGCGATCTGATCGGGAAACACATTCGGGTCCCCCGCGGCTTTGAAAGCTTCCTTCGCCATCAACCCCGCGGTCTGGTGATTGCCGTGCCCGTCGCTCGGACCGCCAACGAACACGGATGTGATCACCAGCGGGCGCTCCATGCGCACCACGCGGACTACATCGTAGAGAACCCGGTCGCGCGTCCACTTGCCGATCGACTCGGCCATGGTCTTCGAGAAGCCGTAATCAGCGACGCGCGTCCAGTACTGATTCACTCCGTAGTATTCGCCAGCCTTCAGCAACTCCATCGTGCGGACCAGTCCAAGGGCATCGAAGTAATCGGACGACATCACGTTCGCACCACCTTCGCCGCGATTCAGGGTCAAAAGCGCGACACGCACACCCTGTCCTCGCGATTCATAGGCGAGCATCCCGCCATCTTCGTCGTCCGGATGTGCGGTAAACATGATCAGGCTAGCGCGCGTGTGGAGCTTCTTAAGGCTTTGCCAAAGAGCGGCTGAGCCTCGATTGGCGGGAATCTCCTGTGCTCTGGGAGTCGGCTCAATGGAGGTGGAATAAGGAAGCTGAGCGAACGCGCAGGTTGCTGCGAATAGACCGAGTAATCGCTTCATGCAATTTTCTTTTCAGGAATCAGAAGTAAAGCTTCAGGCCTAACTGAATTTGCCGGGGATCATTCACGGTGTTGAACACTTTCCCGAACGAGCCCAGAGAAGACGGCGAATAGAACGAGCTTGGGTTTGTGAAGCTGGGATGGTTGAGGGCGTTGAAGAATTCGCCACGCAGCTCGAAGGTGTATCGCTCCCTAACCGGGAAGCTCTTAAAGAGGCTTAAATCCACATTCTCCAGTCCCGGACCGTGAAACATACGCGGTGCGCACGTGCCGAAAGTGCCGATTGCCGGCAAAGCAAATGCGGCGGGATTGATAAAGAATCCAGGCGCAGCCCCGCCAGCGATTTGCGATGGATTGGTGCTCGCTCCCGCGAACGGATCACTGATGCAGCTCGCCCGGTTGGCGTGGTTTGATCCCGTCCCACTCTCGTCCGGCGCGGCCACGCCGAAAGGTGTTCCGGTTTCGAGGGTAAGAATGCCGTTGACCTGCCAGCCTCCAATCATGCGGCTGGCTACGCTGTCGTTGTTTAGAATCATGCCGCCTTTCCCGATCGGCAGATTGTAGAGAAAGTTTCCGACAAAGCGATGGGTGGTATCGAAGGGGGAGAAACTCCGTTCCAAGCTGTAATTGTAGGCGTAAGCCGGTGTCGAGCCGCCGGTCAGGTTGTCGACGTAATCTGCAAAGTTCTTGCTGAAGGTGTAACTGATTCCGTAGGAGAGTCCGGTCGAGAAACGTTTCCGAAGCGAGACGAGCAGCCCATTATAATCCGTGTTGCCGTCGTTAGTTGCGAGTTCGAGAAAAGCGTGTGTGCCGGCTACAGTGGTTTGGCTCGTGTTCAAGTTCGGATAGGGGAACAGAATATTCGGCCCGGTCGCCGTATAGCCCTCGATGATTGCCTGGTTCGCATTCCGTAGCCGGTCCTCCTTCCGTCCGAAATTGCCGACGTAGTCGATGTCGAGAACGGTGCTCTGCGAAATTTCGAACTCCGGACCAAAACTGGCCTGCTCGACGTAGGGCGTGCGCTGATACGGATCCTGCGCGCGGATTTGCAGTTTCGGCAAACTGACCAGGCTTGGCCCGAACTGCGCGGATGGAAAGCCGTTACGGAGCAGGAAAGCGGGCGTGTTGCTTGGGAACGATTGCGTTAAGGCTTCGTCGAGAAAGAATGGCGGATTTTCTGCCAGCACGCTTTCCGATCCGATGCGCACATCATGTTGATAGAAGATGCCATACCCGCCGCGCAACACCAGCTTTTGGAACGGTTGGTAGCTGAAGCCGAATCGTGGCGCAAAATCGTTCAAGTCCGGATGAATCAGCGAGCTTTGGTACCAACCGCCGTTCGTCGCTTGAACGAACCCACCGCCGTTGGCCGGTGTGAAATTAGACAGCTCGTTTCCGTGGTTCAGCAGGGGCGAGAACAGCTCATATCGCACACCGTAGTTGATAGTCAAATTGGATCGCACACGCCAACTGTCCTGGGCGAAGAAGCTGTCGGCGACTTTGTAATCATGGACCACGGTCGGGGTTGTGAACGCCGCACTGCTTACATCGCCTAACAGGAAATCCGCCGCGCCAAAGCCGCTGTTGCCGGTATAGATGCCGGTGGCTGAAATCTGACCCTGAGGAGATTGCGCGTCCAGGAAATTGTCGCTTTCGTGCCGGAATTCGTATCCGAACTTAAAGCTGTGATTGCCTTTCAACCAAGTCAACGTGTCGAGGAGCTGCCATACTTGCGCGATTTGAACCTGCGGACGCCAAGGGGCGGTCCCCAGTCTCTGAAACCCGCCGCTGATGTTGATGGGTGGGATACCGGCGTCGAATGGACCGCTGGGTATGCCGGTCAGACCGAATTGCGAGGCCGCGGAACTGCCAACCTGCAACCCCACCGGATCGCTATGGGCATTATCCCGGCTGAATCCGCCTCTCAGCTCATTCACCACGGAAGGTGAGAGGACGTCGGTCCACGACAGGGCCACCGATTTGCCGAAAATGTAATATTGCGTAGCGAAGTTGCCGTTTCCCGCGAGAGGATTGCCGGTCCACGGCGGATCCTGCCGGTTTACCGTGTAATCGCTGAAACGTCCGAAAATGCGATTGTTTTGATTGATCGTGTGGTCGATACGAACGTCGTACGAGTAGGTATCGTTCGGCACCGAATACACATACTGATAATTCGGCGCGCCTGTCCAACTACCACGTGCTCCCTGCCCCGCAACCGCCGACGGGATATTTGGATCGGGATACAGGC
>JAVKSW010000079.1:0-8972 GCA_039583505.1 Bryobacteraceae bacterium
AATGCCGGTACCTACACCGTCCCGGCGTATGCATTAGCAGATCTGGCCAATGACCCGGACGTGAAATACATCGCTCCAGACCGTCCGCTCAAAGCGAAACTCGATTACACCGCTGCGGCGATGAACGCCGCCGCCGTTTGGAACGCCGGCTGGAGCGGAAAGGGCGTGGGCGTTGCGGTCATCGACAGCGGGATCAATGCGGATCCTAATTTGGGCGGCCCGGATAGCAAAGGAATTGTATACAGCTACGATTTCGTCGGTAAGGATGGGCATGACCAATACGGTCACGGACAACACGTATCGGGAATTATTGCCGCCAACGGCCAATCCTCCTCGTGTCCCTCCTGCAACAGAGTGTTCAAAGGAATCGCTCCGGGCGTCAATTTGATTGACCTCCGCGTGCTGGACGCCAATGGCAGCGGTACCGACGACGAGGTCATTGCCGCCCTTGAAATGGCGATCTCGCTCAAGGACAAGTACAATATTCGCGTCATCAACTTATCGCTGGGACGGCCGGTATACGAAAGCTACACCCAGGATCCTCTATGCCAGGCTGTGGAAGCCGCTTGGAAAGCGGGCATCGTGGTGGTTGCGGCAGCCGGTAATGACGGTCGCGATAACACGTTCGGCGAGCAGGGATACGGCACCATCACCGCGCCGGGCAACGATCCTTATGTGATCACCGTGGGAGCGATGAAGGCCGAGGCCACCTATGATCGCACCGACGATCTGATTGCCAGCTATAGCTCCAAAGGACCCACTCAGATCGACCATATTGTAAAACCGGACGTTGTGGCGCCTGGCAATCAAGTGGTCTCACTACTCGCCGCCAACTCTACGCTTGCGAACGAAGCTTCCGGGGCGATCCCACTGTCCTACTACAAGGACGTACCTGCCCCTCCTGCCGGTCCGACCACCGTGAATGCGCAAGGGGCGGACAATGGGGATGGGAAGAAGGTGAAGGCCCAAGCTGGGTCGGCGACTCTCATTTCTAACAACTATCTAATGCTCAGCGGCACCAGCATGGCAACGGCTGCGGTCAGCGGCGCGGCCGCCGATCTGATTCATGCTAATCCGAACCTTACGCCGGACCAGGTAAAGCTCTTACTCATGCAGACTGCCTACAAGACCTTCCCGCAATCCAGCACGGTGGTCGATTCAACCGGCGTTTACGTCGACTACTACGATGTCTTCACCGTGGGTGCGGGCTATGTCGATCTGGCAGCCGCGCTGGCCGCCATCAATTCCGTGCCGGCTGGCGTGACGGCCCTCTCTCCGGTCGCCAACTACGACGCCAGCTCGGGCAATGTCACCCTGGCCTTCGATCCCACTTCGGCCTGGAGCACGCAACCGCTCTTTACCTCCGGTCTGGTGGATCCCACGAAGTGCCTGTGGGGTGCTCAATCCGTCTGGGGCTCTAGCGTGTTAGCGGGAACCAAGTGCCTGTGGGGTGCTCAATGCGTGTGGGGCGCTAGCGTGCTGAATAGCACCAAGTGTCTCTGGGGCGCTCAGGCCATCTGGGGCGCGGAAGCGATTTGGAGCAACTCGGCCGGAGCCGGCGAAAGCGCCCCAGTCGACGAACGGTAGAGCCTATCGCTAACTTCTTCTTCGAGACTTCGCGGCGCCCGGATACAACCAGGCGCCGCGCTTTCTTTTGGGCGCGGAATGCCCTTCTACAACACTCTCGATAATAAGCCGAAGGTACCGCTGAACATTCCGCCTTCCGGAGTCATTGGCGCGTAGCATTACGACGCGCGGGGGGGCGACTCGTAACGATTAAGGAATTGCTCGGACCTGCGAACATAGCAACGACGATGCGGTACGCGCATACCGATCGTGATGCAAGAAAGAGCGGTGCATCTTCTCGGGAGCGGCAGTGAGAAAACGGCGACACTGGCCCCATAGGAGAAGCAATTCGCATAGCGACAGTCGTCGCAAATCCAGGTGACTTGATAAGTTAAATACATGGTGAGGTGCGAGAGTGGTTGAATCGGGCGGTCTCGAAAACCGTTGAACCTTTACGGGTTCCGTGGGTTCGAATCCCACCCTCACCGCCAGAAGAGCTACCGCGGGTGTCGCGCAATCCGAAGTTGGCTCAAATACGTGAATTCGCGTTACTGTAGTTGAACACCTCAGGTGCTGGCGGCATTGCAGACTCGTCCGATTTTCAAAAGACTTTGGAAAGAAGATACTTACGTCGTCAACTGGCTGGGCAACAACAGCCGTTTGTTGGTTGCCATCGCTAAAAACTTTTTGGCAACACCTCCTTACACCCTTCACTAGAATCACGCCCCCTTCCCTTTTGCATTCCGGCAGCCACCTTTGCCGCATTTCTCATCGCTCCATGCTGATCGTCTCTGGCGCATTCCCCTGGCCGCGTTCATGTGGGCAATTTCTTTGAAAGCTCAACTCTGTTATTCTGATCGGACTCCTATAGGTATGCGAGTCGAAAGCACCTGCGCGAACTTGTCCAATTCCGTTCTGTTTAAACGGCTTCTCGCGCTGTTGCTTCTCGCGACAATATCGCCAAGGCTTAGAGCAGCCGAGCATTGGATTCGCCTCACTACACCGCATTTCGAAATGTATACGACGAATGGCGAGAGGCAAGGTACCGCTGCGCTGAAGGTGTTCGAACAGGTTCGCTACTTTTTCCTCCAGAACAGCCGTTCCAAGTCCGCGCCCGATGCTCACGTGCGCATCATTGCCTTCCGATCTGAGAAGGAATACAAGCCCTATCGCCTTAACGAAGGCGCTTTCGCCTACTATCTTCGCACTCGCAAAGTGGATTACATAGTTATGCAGGACCTCAGCCCGGAGCATTACCAGTCGGCGATGCACGAGTATACGCATCTCGTCGTGGAGCACCTCGGCTTGAATTTGCCGGTATGGTTCAACGAAGGTCTGGCCGACCTCTACTCATCTCTCGAGCCCAGGGGAAATCAGGCCATTGTAGGACGCCCTCTCGAAGGCCGCGCAAACATACTCCTGACTCAACGCTGGTTGGACTTGAACCTCCTCTTCGCTGTCACCCCGGAATCACCTTACTACAACGAACGTGACAAGATGTCCATCTTTTACGCACAGAGTTGGGCGTTGACTCACATGATCGCTCTCGGCAAGACTTATAGGCCCGAGTTTCCGAGATTCCTCGCAGCCGTCGCCGCCGGCCGCCCCGCTGCTGATTCTTTCCAGTCCGTCTACGGAAAGAGTCTTGTCCAAGTGACTCAGGACCTGCACGCCTACCTGCACCAATCCTCTGTGCAGGCCGCACTCTTCGACGTGAAACTGAGCAAACCTGACCTCGAGCCCGAGGTTGTCGAACCTCCGCAGTTCAACGTGGATCTCGCTTTGGCCGACTTACTCGCTTCGCAAAAACAGACGAGCGCAGCGGCCGCCGACCGTCTATCGAGACTGGCGCGCGATCATCCGGAAAGTCCCGATGTCCAGGAATCTCTCGGGTATCTGGAATGGCAGCAGGGGGAAGTAGGCAAAGCTCGCGAAAGCTTCAGGCTCGCGACCGATCGAGGCTCGAAAGATCCGGAGATGCTGTTTCACTACTCACAGCTCTTGCGCGAATCGGGAGCTCCCGCCGACCAGATCCTGGCCGTCTTGCAACACGCGGTTACGATCAGACCCGGTTACCCCGATGCGTTGTTCGATCTTGGCATGACGGCAATGAACACCGGGCAATGGGGTGTCGCTTTGATTGCTTTATCGCAGATCAAAACAGTGACTCCGGATCGAGCCTACGCCTTTTTCTCGGCACTCGCCTACTGCGATTTGCAACTGAAAAATCGGAACCAGGCCCGCTCCATGGCAGAGAAAGCGAAGCAGTACGCCAAGAGTCCGGACCAAGTGCTCCAAACCTCGAACATGTTGCGCCATTTGGACGCTCTGGACCAAAACACCGATGTCCAATCCGACCCTGACCTCGCCTCTTCCACTGCGCCTCACTCGCCAATGCTGTCGGCCGACAAGCCGAGCGCCCCGGGGAGTGGGAATCACGATCTTCCCCGTGACGTTCCGTCCATCCATTGGCCAGGCAATCTTCAGCATGTCGAGGCAGTGGCCAAGTCTTTCGAGTGCAATCCCAAAGCTCCTCGCCTGCACGTGATCGTGAATTCAAAAGAAATGGTCTTCGGGCTCGATGACCCAAAGGAAATCGTTGTGCGTAACGGGAAAAGCGGCTCTTTCGAGATGCACTGCGGGCCGCAGGAGCCGTTCAAAATCGGGATCTTCTACATACCTTCTAATCCGCCAGCCTCGGTGGACGACCGGATGCAAGGCCGCTTGGATGGCTGGGTGGATGGAATGATCCGTGAGCTGGTCTTCTAGCTGCTTACGCGACCATTCCGCAATTCGACGAACCAACCCGCGCGATGGGCCACCCAGTTCAATCCCCACAGAATGCCAACTGCGCTCACCTTTGATTTCCGTCTCCCGACCTCCCGGAACATCTCTCAGTTCAGCAGTACCCCTCCGCCGACATAAGGCGAGAGAAGGCGAGACGACCGTTGAAATCGTGCAGGTAACCTTCCCGCTCAGGAAACCGGTACCGTTGCCCAGCCTGGTACTTCGCCCGAAACACAGCCGCCGCGGCACCCTACGCCAGCCGCACCCGTCCTCCAACGCTCCCCACCGGATATTCCGACTGAGTGAATTGTTGTAACTTGCAAATACCGTCATTGTGGACTCATGAAAACTTCCTTATTCATGAGATACGCCATGATGGCCGGCGCGCTTTCAACCTTCGCCATATCCAGCAACGCGGACTCGCTTACGCTCTATAGCAATGCGGCCGAGACCACGAATGACTCCGGAGTGGCAACCATGAACATCTCTAAGAACCCAGCTTGGGCTGGTCCGCTTCCCGGATCCTCCTGGGTGTCTAACGTTCAGTCCGGCGACCCGGGCGCAACCGGGTATGTTTCTCCCGCCAATGGAACCGTCGTGGGATTCACGGACACGTTCACGATCAACGGAATTCCTCTCGACGGCATATTGAATGTCCTCGCGGACGACTCCACTTCCGTCATTCTGAACGGCGCCACGTTGGTCCCCGAGGCGAATCAATCCGGCAACAGCTACGCAGTCTGCTCTAACTCCACCATCGGGTGTCTCGCGATCACGGAAGGAAATGTAAATCTCACGGGCTCCCTGCAATCGGGTGTCAACACGCTGACCTTCGAAGTCGCGCAGCGAAACGGCGGCTCCTTCGGCCTCGACTACGCCGGCACCATCAACTACGCGGCCGCGCCGGAACCGGCTACTTTCGGCCTGCTCGGTCTCCCTCTGATCGGTCTGTTCCTGAAAAGGCGTAAGAAGGCCTAACTGACACCCCGGCGAAGCACTTCCCCGGTTTGAGAAAGTCCGCGGAGGCTCCGGTTGCGCTCTCTTGAGCAACAGCAGCCTCCGTCTTTTACAAAAAAACAAGTATTCAAAGCGCCGCAACTTCTTTGCGGTCCGCTGTTCGGAAACTCTGTATTGAGGAGCTTTCGATACTCAAACGCGCGGCAATCGCTTATCATTTGACCATGCTCGCTTTTCCGCTTTTGCTTTTGCTGTTGGGCCAACAAGCTGCTCAAACTCCTCCTGCTCAATCGAGGCAAGCCCCGCGGCAGACTCCGACCACCGCGTCGCGGGAAGCGCCACCACGCAGAACAAATCGGGGAACGGGAGTCGCGGGTCCAGGACCGGCGGTGGGCGGCGAAATCGATGAAACGCCCGTGGTGACGCGCCATTCCATTACGGTCCGCGGCAAAACGATCAACTACACGGCAACGGTCGCGCAAATGCCGTTGAAGAATCCCGAGGGCGAAACAGAAGCACACATTTTTTACATGGCCTACACCATGGATGGCCAAAGCGACATTTCGAAACGACCGCTGACGTTCTGTTTCAACGGCGGACCGGGATCGGCCTCGATGTGGGTACATATGGGAGGCATGGGTCCGCGTAGCCCGAAGCTGATGCCGAATGGTTCCATGCCGCCGCCTCCATATCAAGTGATGGACAACCAGGACACCTGGCTGGATATGACCGACTTAGTGTTTATTGATCCGGTTGGCACAGGTTATAGCCGTGCCAAGACTGTGGAAGTTGCGCGGCGGATGAACGGCGTCCAAGGCGACATTCAATCGGTAGGAGAGTTCATACGGTTGTATGTGACGCGGAACAATCGGGAGTTGTCGCCCTTATTCATCGCCGGAGAGAGTTACGGCACGTTCCGGGCGGCGGGACTGGCCGGGTATCTGGTTGATCGCGGACTCGCCTTTAACGGGATTGTGCTGATTGGCACAACGCTGAACCTGGAGACGATCTGGAGCCACAGCGACGACCTAGTTTACGAACTGGAGTTTCCGACATATGCAGCCGATGCCTGGTATCACCACAAGATAGCCCCCGATTTACAGCAAAAGGATGTGAAGGTACTCGTCAAAGAAGCGGAGGACTTTGCGATGACCGAGTATGCGGCGGCTTTGAGCAAAGGTGACGAGCTTTCGCCGACTGAACGGCAGGCAATAACAGAAAAGTTGGCGCGCTACACCGGTCTGGACGCGAACTGGATCGCGCAGAGCAATCTGCGTTTCGACGTGCAGCATTTCACGCGGCAGCTTCTTCGCGATCGGAATCAGACGATTGGCCGCTACGATGGCCGGCTGACGGGAGCGTCGGCTATGAATACAGGCGAGACGAGCGAGTTCGATCCATCGAGCACGGAAATCACACCGCCGTTCACGGCCGTGTTCCAAAACTATATACACGGAGAACTTGGCTACAAGACAGACATGTACTATTACCCGAGCGGCGGCATTCAGCCGTGGGACTACGGCGTGCAAAACGGTTTCGGCGACACCACGAGCCTGCTGAAGAACGCGATGACCAAGAATCCTTACATGAAGGTCCTGGTGGAAGCCGGTTACTTCGATTTGGCGACGCCGGTCTTCGCGGTGCAGTATACATTCGCGCACATGGGTCTTAATCCCGATATGCACAAGCGCATTTCATGGGCTTACTACCCGGCTGGACATATGCTTTACATCGACCGCGCGTCGCATGACAAGATGCACCACGATGTAGGCGAGTTTCTGTCAAGCGCGCTGCCCGGTGGTCAAAGTCAGAGCAATGAAGCGCAGTAGCGCGGGAGTTACTGGTCACGCTCACGTTTCAAACCCGAAGGCGGCGTAGATAAGGCACGCTGGCCTTCATCAGGTCGAAGTCCATCTCAACGAAATAGTTCTGGATGCCGCCGATCTTTGCCGCCGTGAAGGTCTTCTTCCAATCGATAACTCCCTGGCCGACAGGCACTTCCTTTTTGGTTTCCGGCGACCAATCCTGGACGTGCATGGAAATGAAACGGCCCGGATATCTCGTGAAGTAATCGGCGGCGACGAACCCATCGCTGATGGTGGAGCATTGGAACTGAAACTTAACGAGACTAGGGTCGAGCAGATCGAACAGCACGTCATACGTTCGTTTGCCATCGACGTTCGAGACCTCAAAACCTTCGTTGTGCAATCCAAGTTGAAGACCGGCTTCGGCAGTCCGGCTCGCCATCCGGTTGAATTCCTCGGCGGCGCGTTTGACATCGTCCATTTCCGGATGTCGCGGGCCGTCCAGGCTGGGGACCAGCATTTGTGTCAGGCCCACCTCCTTGGCCCAAGCGATGCTGCCGGGGAGATCATCTCGAAGCTCCTGGATGCTGAAGTGGGAGCTATTGCATTTCACGTTGAGATCGGCGAGCAGCCGCGGCAACTCAGCATCTTTATACCTGCCGACTCCCGCAAAGCCGGCCCTGGCGTAGCCCTTCGGAGAGCAGAGCTCGATGGTCTGAAAGCCCGCAGAAGAAAGTTGCTCGATAGTGCCCCGGAAGTCAATGGCGATTGATTTCCGAACCGGGTAGGTTTGACACCCGATTGGCATGCCCAGGGGATTTGCACGCATGTCCAGAACTCCCGTTGATACTAAGGCGGCAGCGATGGTGTTCTTGAACATGTCTCTTCTGGAAAATTCAGGTCTGGAAAATTCTGGCATCATCTCTCTTTAATGCTACTGTTCCGTCACGGCTTCGCTAACGTTCTCACAGCGTCACAGGCTGATACAATCCCGATCGATGCTGAAGCTTGCTTTCGTTCTGGTTATGGCAGCGGGCACCGCGCTGCCGGGTGCGGCGTTGGACAAGAAAGATGTCGAATACGCCAGGCCGGGCGGCAAGGCATTGCTGCTGGACCTGCACATTCCGGACGGAGCTGGGCCGTTTCCGGCGGCGATTCTCATTCACGGCGGAGGCTTCGATGGAGGAAGTAAAAGCACAAACGTCCGGCCTCTGTTCGAGCCACTCGCCAACGCCGGATTCGCGTGGTTCAGCATAGACTATCGACTGGCTCCCCAGGCTCAGTTTCCGCAAACGATCGCGGATGTCGATGACGCAATTCGCTGGGTGAAAGCGAATGCCGCGACGTATCGCGTCGATGTCTCAAAGATTGCGCTCATCGGTGAATCCGCAGGCGGGCTCCTGGTGAACTATGCCGGGACCCACGAGACGCCGGAAACTCGAGTGGCGGCGGTGGTCGATTTCTATGGGCCATCGGACTATGGAAAACTGGCGCAACTGCGGCGCGATCATCCGGAACGTTTCGATATGGCGAATATCAACGGGCACGCATCGCATGGCGGCGGGATTCATTTCTTCGGCGTCCCCGCATTGGATGAGGCCGGACTCGCCAAGCTGCATTCGATGGCGCCGATCACCGCCGTGCACAAGGGAATGCCTCCGTTTCTGTGCATACATGGAACGAAAGACGATCAGGTTGCCTATGAGCAATCGGTTGCCTTCTGTGACGCAATCCGCAGCGCCGGAGCGGATTGCGAGCTGATCACGATCGAAGGAGGCGGGCACGGGATGTCGCGGTGGCGTACGCCAGAGATGCAACATTGGAAGCCTGAAATGATCGCGTGGTTGAAGAAGAGCA
>JAVKSW010000080.1:0-8966 GCA_039583505.1 Bryobacteraceae bacterium
GACCTGGAGCACGCGAAAGCGAATCTCGCAACCCGACAAGCCGAAGCGCGTTCCGCCCAGCTGAATGTACCGATTATCAATGCCAGCGCCTTCAGCCAGCTTCGCTTGGCGGAAGCGGCAAAGGCAGAAGCGATAGCCAGTGTGGATGCCGAGCAAGCCAACCTGGTGGCGGCGCAGCAAAGGCTCGAGCGCGACCAGGCAATCCATGCGCGAGCCGAGCGAGATCGCATGCGTTACCAGGCGCTCGTCGAGAAACACGAGATCTCGCGCTCCGATTACGACGCCCGGGAAACGGAAGCATCTTCGGCCGCTCATCTCGTGGAAGCAGATCGCGCCGCGCTGAACTCGGAGAAACAGAAGATCGCCGAGGCGCGAGACATGGTGTCGGAGCGGCAGGCGCAGATTGATTCCGCTCGTACCGCCCCGCGCCAGGTAACGGATGCCCGCGCGAAATCCGATTCGGCTGGCGGACAACTGGACCAGGCCAAAGCCGATCTGCATACCGCGCGGTTGAATCTCAGTTACACGAAGATTTACGCCCCAGTCGGTGGTGTCATCGGACGAAAGACCGTCGAACTCGGGCAACGCGTACAGCCCGGGCAGGGCCTGCTCATGATCGTGCCGTTGGATGACATCTGGGTGACCGCAAATTATAAGGAAACCCAGATGAAGCGGATGAGGGCCGGTCAATCGGTCGGCATCCACGTGGACACGTTCGGGCGCGATTACAAGGGAAGCATCGAGGATCTTCCCGGCGCAGCGGGTCCACTGTTCAGTCTGTTTCCTCCGGAGAACGCGACCGGAAACTACGTGAAAGTGGTGCAACGTTTTCCGGTGCGCATTCGCTTCGATAAGAATCAGGACCCGGAGCATCTGCTGCGTCCGGGCATGTCGGTCGAACCGACGGTAAAGGTTCGCTGAAATGTCCGCGCAACTGGCGGCGGCTCCGCAGAGGACGACGGCCAAGCCGGCAGTGAATCCATGGTTCATCGCCGTCACAGTGACGTTGGCCACCTTCATGGAATTGCTTGATACATCCATCGCCAACGTGTCACTGCCCTATATCGGCGGAGGGCTGGGTCGCAGTTATGACGAAGTGACCTGGATTCTCACCACCTATTTGGTCGCCAATGCGGTGGTCCTGCCGATGAGCGCCTGGTTAAGCCGTGCCTTTGGCCGTAAAGCCTATTATCTGGGGTGCGTTGCCCTTTTTACGCTGACTTCGTTGTTCTGCGGCTTGGCTCCTTCCTTGGGGTTCATGCTCACAGCGCGTGTGCTGCAAGGCATTGGCGGCGGCGGCTTGGCCCCGGTCTCGCAGGCCATACTGGTCGATACATTTCCTCCGGTTAAGCGAGCCTCCGCGTTTGCGCTCTACACGATCGTGATTGTCACGGCGCCCGCAATTGGACCGGTGCTGGGAGGATGGATCACGGACAACTATAGTTGGCGCTGGATCTTTTTTATTAACATCCCGGTCGGCTTGCTGGCCCTGTTCCTGAGCAGCAGGCTTGTCAAGGATCCGCCGGACTTTCAGGCTGAACGTGCGTCCATCCGAAAAAATGGCCGGCTGCAAATCGACGGAATAGGCATCCTACTGATCGCGCTGGCTTCTGCATGTCTCGAAGTGGCGCTCGATCGCGGTCAAATCGAAGATTGGTTTGGCAGCAGCCTCATTTGCTGGATGCTCGCCGTTGCAGTCATCGGATGGATTGCGACCGTTTTCTGGGAAATCCGCTTGAAAGAGCCCGTAATGGATTTTCGAATGCTGGCCAATCGCAACTTCGCCATCTCGGCCATTCTCTTCTTTGTCTTTGGATTCGGATTGTTCGGAAGCACCACGCTGATTCCGCAAATGCTTCAATCGCTCTACGGCTACCGTGCCATCGACGCCGGCCTGGTCTTAGGTCCGGGCGCGCTGGTGATCACCGTGTTTGCTCCTCTCAGCGCGCAACTCATCCAGCGGCAGATCGTGCATCCTCGCCTCTTGCTGGTGGTCAGCTTAGTTACTGGAGCAGCGGCGATGTGGTATTACAGCAGCTTCAATCTGGCCACGAACTACACCCATTATGCTCTTGCCCGAGCGTTTCAGGGCCTCGGATACGGCTTCTTCTTCGTACCGGTCAGCGTCATTGCCTACTCGCAATTGAGGCCGGATCAAAACAACATAGCGTCCAGCCTCACGAACCTCTTTCGCAATTGGGGAGGCAGTTTTGGAATCGCCTTCATCGCTACCGCGAGCGAGCGGCGGCAGGATTTTCATCAGTCGAACGTCGGCGCGGCGCTCGGGCCTACCTCGCACCAACTGCAGAACACAATCGCCGCCGCGACAAACTATCTCATACAGCAGGGATACTCGAGCGCCGATGCCGCTTCGGCCGCATTCGGGTATGTCTATCAAGAACTGCAGCATCAGACTGCTCTGTTGGCCTTTATGGATTGCTTCCGCGTCATCGGCTGGATAACGCTCGCAGCCGTGCCCCTCATGCTGTTTGTCCGTCGGTTTAAACCGGCAGGGAAGGCACCCGCGGCCCATTGAAGCGCCTTGGACATTAGCAATGCCCACGCGACCATTCGGTCTCAAATAGCGTACAATCGAGCCGAGAGAGCCATGAGCAAAGGTGATTTGACGAAAGAACACATCGTGGCCAAAGCAGCGGCGGTCTTCAACCGAAGCGGTTTTGCAGGCACATCGCTTTCCGATCTAATGGCGGCTACCGGCTTACAAAAGGGTGGCATCTACCGGCATTTCAAAAGCAAAGAGGAACTGGCGGCTGCGGCGTTCGATCATGCCTGGCGCCGTGCATCCACCTTTCGATGGACGGGCATTGACAAGCATGCTAATTCGATCGACCAGCTCAAGCAGTTTGTCGCCAACTTCGTCGATAAGCGCAGTGAACTGGTACAGGGCGGCTGCCCCGTGCTAAACACGGCAGTGGATTCCGATGACGGCAACCTCATCTTGCGCGATCGCGCTCGCAAGGCGCTCGGCGCGTGGCTAAAACGCATTCAGAACATCGTACGTGCCGGCATGGTGAATGGCGAGATTCGAAAAGGAGTTGATCCGCAGGCTACGGCAACCATCATCATTTCGACGCTCGAAGGCGCATTGATGATCGGGCGGCTCGAGCGTTCGGATCTGCCCTTAAAACAGGCACGCGAATATCTCGGCGGTTTCCTCGAAAGCCTCGCGGCTTCCGGGTCTCGAAACAAACGGAGCACGCGGGGCTAGGATCAGACTTTCACGATGTTTACCGAAGCCTGAGGTGACACAGGAATGAGATCGCTCGAAGTTGCACTGCTGCTCGTAGTCGCGTGCCTGCTTTCCAGCCGAACGATGACGGCTCAATTCGGCCCGCCTGAGCCACAGGGGAACGGGCCGAAACTTCCCGCTCCAACTGCTTTTCCTGCACCGGGAACGTTTCCGACAACAGAATCCATTACGCTGACCGATGCCGAGCCTAAAGCAACAATCCACTACACTTGGGACGGTAGCGCGCCAACACGCAAGAGTGCGGTTTATGATCCTTCGCAGCTTCTTTTCATAGGTGGAGTGTACGACGGCGATCACGGACTGAAGACTGGCTACACTCTCCGTGCGATGGCCGTCCGCGAGGGGAATACAAACAGCGATATTGCCAACTTTCAGTATGTCGTAGACCGAAGGGACCGCACGGCGTATGTGTCAGAAGAGATTCTGCCTGGCGTTCGCATGGTGCGGGACTCAGACAACGACAAGATGTTTCTCATTAAGGGTACGACGAAATGTGTCTTGATTGATTCAGGGCAGGGACGTGGCGACCTTAAGCGATATCTCTCACAGTTTACAGACGGGCTACCTATCGAGCCAATCTTCACGCACAATCACGGCGACCACATCGGTCAGTCAGATCAGTTTGTTCGCGACAGCATCGAGCATATAGGGGAGGCTGATCGGCCAGGTGCGGAGAGGCTGCTTAGATCTCGTGGCATTCCAGATGAGGTTATTGCTAAGAATCTTCTTGCGATCCATGAAGGAGACAAAGTAGAGCTCGGTGACCGCGCACTTGTGGTGTACGAGGTGCCCGGCCATACAAAGGGCTCCATCGTTATCTTCGATGAGAAGAACGGCTGGCTGTTCACCGGTGATTCTTTTGGCAGCAACTCTCCGACGATTCCGGACGCTCTCTGGCTGCAGTGGAGCCAGGCGCCAGTAGATGGATATCTTGCCGCAGTCAAGACCTCCCGCGCCAACTTCCGCTGCAAGGTGAAGTTTGTGATGACGGGCCATAACGACGCTCCGTTGAAGGGAGAGACCTATCTCGATAATCTCCAGGCTGCGCTACAGTCGCTAATGGACAAGGGCGACTCAGTGCTGGTAGCATCGTACCGGCCGGCTGGTTTCCTGCAGGTTACTGTGGGGGATCGTATGCGTGATCCGAACTGGGTCGCGATCAACGTAAACAAGGCTCATTACCTCCCGGCGCCAATCGAGAAAATCGCCGGTCTCACGCGCTTGGGCATCACGGGGGGGAAGCTCTCTCCCTCCTTTTCGCCCGATGTGAAGTCGTACACGGTCGCGCTGCCACACGCTACGCCTTCAATCAATCTGGTCGTTGAGCCGACATCGCCGCGCTCGCAAGCCATCACTGTGAATGGCGCTCCTATCAAGCAGGCTGTCGAGCAGACAGTTCGGGTTCCAAGTTCCAAGCTGATCCAGGTTCATGTAACGTCTCCCGATGGCACCCAGTCTGCGGACTACTCAGTGCGGATCGGTGGTTAGTATCAGTGGAAATTCTCGAGCAGCATGATTCGGCTGATCAGATCGTCTGTTTGAGACCAGATCAGCCAACAGCCATCCGGTGAAACCGAGAGACCCGAGGCGCCCCAATCGGGGGGGTTCTCGAGAGCGGCTATCGTACGAATCCTGCCACTGACGAGATCCAGTGCATTCAGGGTTCGAGCCGGTTTGGCAACGAGATCGATGAAATATAATTCACCACCGGCAAGTGTCCAGTACCGCGCAGTTGCACGCGACAAAACGCGCGTTTCGTCAGTTCCGCCGACGGGCCTTCGCCAGATGCCGCCACTCGGCTTCATGTAGTAGAGCCAGCGCCCATCGGCAGATTCTTCGGGTTCGAATCCGCCGTCCTGCGTGATTTGGACAGGGCCTTCCCCTTTTGCGCGCTCGCCGGCAGCCGTCATTCGCCAGCATTCCATGCTTCCGGTGCGATTGGAGGCAAAGTAAATGTGGCTTCCGTCGTGCGACCAATTGGCTACGATGTCGTCCGCGTTCCCCGCGGTGAGCTGCCGCGCCTCGCCTCCATTGGCGCTGATCACATAAACTGCGCCGTGACCCGGTAGCCGTGAATCGAACACAATCCACTTGCCGTCCGGCGACCAATGAGGGCTACCGGTAAGGGTTCCGAAAGAAGTAAGTTGGACCGGATGCGATCCGTCGCTGTCGCACAGCCATAACTCGAAGCTCCCCGAGCGATCGGAACTGAACGCAATACGCTTCCCGTCAGGAGAGTACACGGCACTGAATTGCTGGCGTGGCGATGCAATCACTTTTTCGAATTGCGTCCGTGAAACGGGCTGAGGCCCGAGCGGCATCCGCCAGACGTTCGCATTTTCCAGTTGATAGGTGTAGGCGAGTAAATTTCCGGTCCTGGAAATGGCGGGCGCAAAGGCATCTTCTCCCGCTCCAGCCACCAGTTCTGGCGCGCCGCCCGAAATAGGAACGCGCCACAGCGTGGAAAGGCCGCCGCTCCTTTTAGAGGAAAACACGACGCTTTGCCCATCCGCAGCCCAAGCATATCCTGAGATCCGGCTCTGGTCGGCAGTTAACTGCCTGATGTCTCCCTTGGGCCAAGGCTGAACGTAAATGTCGCTGACCGAGTTCCGGTTCCAACGGAGAAAGGCCAGCGTATTGCCATCCGGCGCGAACTGTGGGTCGCCATCGCCATAAGCTTCCGCGGAAGGCGAGGTCAAACGGCGCTTCCCGCCGGATGCGACCGAGACAGCAACGATCGCGGGGCGCTCCTTCGTCGAAGGGCGGTCGGAAATCAACAAAGAGTCGCCATCCGGCGTCCACGTCAGCGAGCGTGAACCTTGATCCGGTCCCACCGGGTTGATCGAACAAATTTTGCGCGCGGATCCTCCCAGGGCGGAGACGATCATCACATCGCTCACCCCGTGATCGTGGACGAACGCGATATACCGTCCGTCCGGAGACCACTGCGGATCAGTATCAAAACCGCTGCCGCTCGTGATCGCGAGTGGAGGACCAGCGCCGATGAGCTTCACATAAATGTGATAATCCCGCCTGGCGCCACCATTCCAGGAGAATGCCGCTTGCTTTCCGTCCGGCGAGAACGAGTGGTCGTCCTCCATACCTGGCACGCCGCTGAAGGGAACCGTTCGCAGAGGTTGTGAAGACAACTGCTTGCGAGGAGAAACCACGATTGCCACAACGCAAATCGCCGCCACGATTGCGATAGCCAGGCCATAATATACGCGCTTATTGCGGTACCGTTCACTGGAAACGGGCGCGCTTGCCGCCACTAATGCCGCATCGGATGCCGCTTCCACGTTGCGACTGGCGCTGACGTCCCGCTTGAGCCGGCGCAGTTCGCTGGCAACATCGCCTGCTGTCTGGTGACGCAGCGCCCGATCGCGTTCGAGCAGACGAGCGATGATTTCCCGCAGTTTCGGATGCAATAGCGGGGCCCCTGCGGTGAGCGCGGCCATGACTTCGGAGTGGCTGCCCGGAAGCCGCCTGGTCAGGGTTTCATATAGAACCACGCCGAGCGAATAAATATCGCTGCGGGCATCCAGTTCATCGCCACGGACCTGTTCCGGCGACATATACCCGAGAGTCCCAGCAGTGCTGTTCGCTGGTGTGATTTCGTTTAGGCGCGAATTAGAAGTGATCGCGCCAGGGAGTCCATTAGCCGGAATCGGCTTCCGCGAAAGCGCCTGCGCCAGACCGAAATCGAGCACTTTCACCTCGCCGCGCTTGGTTAGAAAGATATTCGCCGGCTTGATATCGCGGTGTATGATCCCGCTCGCATGGGCCACTTCCAAGGCCTCGGCGACGGCTATTGCGGTATCCAGGAGTTCGGCGGGCAACATTGCAGAGCCCGGAGGTTTTCGCGCTATCCGGTCCCGTAGCGTCTCGCCTTCCAGCAATTCCATAGCGATGAACGGTCTGCCCTCGTACGCCTCCACCTCATATACCGTGCAGATATTGGGATGGCTCAAGGCTGAAGCCATACGTGCCTCGCGCTCGAAACGCTCGAGCGCCGCGGAATCGGATTCCAGTTCGAGCGACAGAAACTTCACAGCTACGGGCCGGCCAAGACGGATGTCTTCTGCGCGGTAGACCACGCCCATTCCGCCTTCGCCGAGAATTTCGAGCACGTGGTAATGGGCGACAATTTTGCCCAGTGGATCGCTCCATTCCATTGTGGGTACTGCCGGAAGGGGCTTCGGCGCCTCAAGCGAGGCCGCTTCAGAACGCGAGATTCGCTCGACGCCGCCGACGAAGCGGTAACCACGGCGCGACAGAGTTTCCAAATAGCGGGGCTGATCGGCTGAATCGCCGAGCGCTTGGCGAATGCGTTTGACGGCCGTATTGATGCTGTGATCGAACGCGACCACGGTTTCATTTGGCCACAGGATGTGTTGCAGCTCGTCCCGCGTGACCAACTCGCCGGCTCTCTCAGCCAGCGCCGCCAATAACTGAAACGATTGACGTGCGAGCTTGATCCGCACGCCGCGCTTACGAAGCTCGCCCGTGCGGAGATCGGCCTCGAACGGTCCGAAGCGCAGCAGATCCGGTCTCACTGAGGGTGAATTACTTAGCTTACACCTACTTAGACGTTCAGAAAAGTTTCAGAACTGATTCATGTTACGTGTATAGATCCAGTACTAAGGCGCGTGCCATAGTCAACAGCAACATCGGAGAAAAGAAAATGCCGAAAACTCGGCTTCCTGATTTCATCAATTGGGCGGTCCTTATCAGCTTCGCTGTCCTGACGGCCCTCCCCGGTTTCGGTCAAACCCAAGCAAACTGGCGCGGGGGCACAGGGAACTGGGAGAGCTACAACTGGTCTACCTCTCCCAACTATCCCAACAACACCTTCAACACGTATTACGATGCCACCGTCGGCACTGGGAACGGCGATTCTGTCACGCTATCGAACACGGTCACGATCGACACGCTAACGCTGGGCGATAGCAATAACAGCACCAACTTCCCTTCCACCCTGACCGTCGCATCCAATGGCTCGCTCACGGTCGGTGTCGGCCCTGATCCGAACGTTGCGCTCTGGCTTTATGCCGGCGGCATTCTGAACGTCAATGGCTCGCTCACGCTGAACGCCGCGGCAGCTAACAATGTGAACGGCTTCTCGCTTACCAATTACACGGGAGTGATCAACGTCGCAAATGGGGGAACGCTGGCAATTACCGCAGTCCAGGGCCAGACAGTGGGGGTCGCGAACTACGGAGCGATCAATCTGGGAGCGGGTGGTACTGGCGGGACCCTGTCGTTGGGCGGCCAGAACGCGATATTCGATTTGACCAGCCTCGGCGGAGCCCAAATGGCCTTTTACCTGTCGGGGGGCACGATCAGTGGACAGACCGGCACGGAAGAGTTAATCAACGATTTCGGGTCGGTGATTCGAGGCGCCGGAACCGTCAGCAACCTGAACGTGGTAAATTACACCACCATATTTGCGAGTGGCGGCGTGCTGACGATTCGCGCCAATCCGAACAACTTCACCAACGCCGCCGGCTTCGCGGCAGGCACGGTCGGCTTCTTCAACGACACTAATGCCTCTGCGGGTGCGGGCGGCACGCTCACGCTGGATATGACCGGGCAGCTCAACGGGGGCTACGCCGCGGTTCCGGTTATCAACGAGGGAAGTATCGCGGCAAACGGGGCCGGCACAGTGAATTTCACAGCCCCGGCGGGTACTGCT
>JAVKSW010000081.1:0-8849 GCA_039583505.1 Bryobacteraceae bacterium
CGGTGATTGCCGAAGGCCAGACTCGGCGAGTGGCATGGAACCGTACGGATTCATGAAAGACTGCGCCGAGTCGCGACAGGAAGATATGGCTGTTCAAAAAGTAATACTCATCGGTGCTTCCGCAGGCGGGGTGGAAGCTCTCCAGAAGACCGTTGCTCAACTTGAGGTCAACGTCCCCGCCGCAATCTTCATTACGCAGCATCTTTTTCAGCGCAGTGAGACCGTATTGCCCGAAATCCTCAGCCGCGCAGGGCGACTCCCCGTCAGACATCCCACAGGAACCGAGCCCATCAGGTC
The DNA here is from genome assembly GCA_039583505.1 of Bryobacteraceae bacterium. Classification (GTDB taxonomy): domain Bacteria; phylum Acidobacteriota; class Terriglobia; order Bryobacterales; family Bryobacteraceae; genus Bog-105. The sequence goes on from JAVKSW010000081.1 coordinate 298, forward strand.
GGGGCAGATTTACGTTGCCCCGCCCGACTATCACATGATCCTGTCACCTGGAGTGGTAAGCCTCGGTCATGGTCCTAAAGAGAACCTACAGCGACCTTGTATCAATTTGATGTTCCGGTCCGGCGCCGCCTCATATGGGCCCGATGCCATAGGTGTTCTGCTGACCGGTATGCTCGACGATGGCGCTTCTGGGCTGTGGGAAATCAAGCAGCGGGGAGGAGTTACGATTGTGCAGGATCCGGAGGAAGCAGCTTACGCTTCTATGCCGGAGAGCGCCATCCGTGGCTTCCAAGTTGACCACATTGTGCGGCTCGAGCAATTGGGATCGCTACTTGAAACCTTGGTATCGGGAGGCGCCAGCGTGAATGGTCCCGGAAAAGTCGTCAGTTCATCAGTGACCGATTCAGATTCCCATCAGAGTTGCCCCGAGTGTGGCGGAGTGATGACAGAGGCACGGCACGGCCGTTTGTATGAGTATCGGTGCCATATTGGCCATCGGTTGGGACTAAAGACGATGATCGCTGAAAAAGCCGAATTGGTGGAACGGATGTTGTCGGCCGCGATGGCGCAAACAGAGGAGCTTACCGAACTGTTAACGCAGGCGCAAAAGGAAGGATATCCAGCTATCAGCGAATCTCCTGGTGACGAGATCGAAAGCCGGAGACAGCAGGCCCAAGCACTTCGCGCATTACTCGACAGCCGAATTTCGCCTACACTCCGTTCGTAAGCGCCGCACCATGGAAGCGCGCTAATTGAGCTCTCTGACCCAGATATTCCGGAAGCTGATTGGCTCGCTAGGGTCGCCGTGCGCCTGCAGCTTAATCGGAGCGGTTGTGTATTTTTTGTAGAATGGCTGGCCGATGTACCGGGTCTCGCCCTTCAATTCGAAGTGATTCTGCACCAGCACACCGTTGTAGAACACTGTGACATAGGCGGGAGTTTGCAGCGAGCCATCGGTGTTGAACGTGGGCGCCGTCCACGCGACGTCGTAGGTCTGCCACTCCCCCGGCTTGCGACTGGGGTTCGCCAGCGGAATAGCTTGCTTGTAGATGCTGCCTGCCTGGCCGTTTACATAGGTCTTATTGTTGTATGAATCGAGAACCTGCAGCTCATATCCAGCATCGCCGGACCCGGTCGAGGCTAGAAACACACCGCTGTTGCCACGCGCCTGGCCGGTGCCGGTGATGTTCTCGGGAACCTTCCATTCAATGTGAAGCTGGTAATTCTTGAAGGTCCGTTTGGTTTCGATACTTCCCTCCGCCTTGTTCACGGTCAGGACGCCGTCGGCCACGAGCCATTTGGCCGGCGACTTGTCGCGAACCGACACCCACTCGTCCAGGTTCTTGCCGTCGAACAGCACGATTGCGTCGGAGGGAGGCGCGGTGCAACTGACACCCGGAGTTACGATCTTGGGGACGGGCTCCCACACTTCGGTGTCTTCCGGTCTCGCTGCACCCGGCGTGTTCGCTTGCACGGGCGCTGAGGCTTGCACGGGCGCCGCGGCACCTTGTCGTGCGGTGTTCTGAGGAGCGGTGGGCTGCTGCTGGGAACCGGTAGCCGCCACGACAACCAGAGCCGCGAGCGGAAGGGAACTCGAAAATTGCATACGCATCACTTCCCACGAGAATACACTCTGTTGCTTTCGATTCCGCGAGGCAAAGTCGAGATGACGTATGGTGATACTTCTTTTCGCGTGGCTACTCCGCGCGTAATGCCTCGATCGGATCGACAGAGGAGGCGCGCAGGGCGGGAGACATCGCGGCCACGAGGGCCACTATCGTCAGCAACGCCACTGTCGCGAGCAATGTCATCGGATCAAACGCGGAAACGCCAAACAGCATGCCCTGCACAAATCGAGCCGTGAAAACAAGAGCGACTGCGCCCAGCAGCACGCCGGCAGCGAGCAGCACCAGGGCTTCCGCGAGAACCATTCGCAAGACCTTGCCTCGTTGCGCACCGAGGGCAATGCGGATGCCGATCTCGCCAGTGCGCTGGGCGACGCTCGACGACAATAGTCCGTAAAGACCGATCGCGCTCAAGAACAATGCCAAACCGGCGAACAGATTGCTCAACATAGTGATGAGCCGCTGGCTGCCGAGCGCCGCGTCCATCTGATCTTTCAATGTGGCAAACAACACCAGCGGTATTGTCGGGGCGATTTCGCTAAGCGCTTTGCGATAGCCCGCTATGGCTTGCGCTTTTGTCGCGGAACTCATCAGAAAGACCAGATTGTCGCTGTCAAGTATTTTGGGTGAAAGCGGGAAATAGATCGTACGCGGCGCCGGGACTTGCAGGCTGGCGAATTTCGCGTCCTCGGCAATGCCGACCACCCGGCAGGAAACCGGATCGGGAAAATCTTTCGAGTCAGCGCCGCGAACATAGCGACCCATCGCCCGCAGATGCGGGAACAGATAATTCGCCGCGGATCGATTCAAAATACAAACGTTCGGTTCCCGTTCATTTCTTTCAAACTCGCGTCCTTCCAGAATTCGCGTATCCATGGTGCGGAAGTATCCAGGGCCAACCGCGTTGTATGCCATGTGGGAATCTTCCGGAGGATTCGAACCGCCGGTCAATGCCTCAAAGCGGCTGGTCGCTTGTGTTCCGGTCATTGGCGTGTACCAGGTAACGGCCGCGGAGCGGATCCCGGGCATTTGTTCCAGCCTGTCCACCATGCTCCGATATAGATCGAGCTTCGCGTCTCCTCGTTCCGGCAGAAGATTGAAGGGAGGCGTCTGGATGGTCACGTGGTTCAGATCGAATCCAGTGTGTTGGCTTCGAATCCGAATGAGACTCTGCGAGAGCAGCGTTGACAATGCAACCAGAACGAGCGATAACGCCACCTGAATCGGAACGAAGGCCCGTCCCGCTATCTGCCTGCGGACTGCTGCCGCTGTCCGGGATTTCAGCAGCAGGCCAGGATCAGAGCGGCCTGCTCTCCATGCCGGCAGTGTACCGAACAAAAGAGTTGTGCCGATCGCGCACAGACCGGTTGCCCAGAACACCATGCTATCGGGGCGCACCGAGATTGGCCGGTACATCATGGGATCTCTGAAGAAGCGGAGCAGAGCGGGGCTTCCGTACCACGCACTGATCGCACCGAGCGCCGCTCCTGCCAGAGCGATCACAAAGCTTTCCAGCAGGTACTGCCGGATCAGCCGCCAACGTGCCGCCCCGATAGCGGTCCGAACCGCAAATTCGCGCTGCCGCGCATGGACCTTTGACATCATGAGGCCGCCCACATTGAGGCAACACAGCAGCAGCACGATCAGCACGAGACCCTGCATTAGAAAGAGCGGCTCCGGATACACGTGCCCGAAATAGGTTGGTAATCCGCTGCGCGCGGACTCCACCTTTAAGCCGGCTCTCTCGAAATAAGGGAGATGTTGTTCGCGCACCGGGATGAACTGGCGCAGCAATTTCTTTTGGTAAAGAGTAATTTCAGCACTGGCCTGGCGGATCGTGACTCCCGGATTCAAGCGGCCGATTGCGGAGCACCAGAAAATAGAGCCTGGCGTGTTCAGCACATCTTTGCCCAGCCATGCTAATGCGAATTGGATGGGAAGGTAGAGCTTGGGATCGTCGCCCGGCCAGACGCCGTGGAAATTCGGTTGGGTAATGCCGATAATCGTCACGGGGATGTTTGCGATTTTGACTTGCTTTCCGATGATCCGCGAGTCGGCGCCGAAGCGCTCGTTCCAGAAGCCATGGCTCAAGACAAGGGGCCAACCTTCCGCCGACCCTCCACGAAGATCATCGCCAGGGGCGATCAACCTGCCGAGATACGGTTTCATCCCGAACAGTGAAAAGGCGTTTCCGCTCACCAGGCCCGCGTCATAGAGCCGAAGAGTTCCTTCCCCGTCCAGCATTGGTACGCTATCGCCATCCCAGGCTGATAGGTCGCTGAACGAATGCTGCTGACGGCGAAGTTGCTCGAACATCCGGTACGGGATGACGGACTCCTCATCCTTGTTCTCAGATGCGGCGCTTGTCAGACTGACGTGGGCGAGTTGCTGAGGATCCACGACCGGCAGGCTGCGTAAAAGAAGTCCGTAGAGCAGCGCAAAAATGGCCGTGTTTGCCCCAATGCCAAACGCAAGCGTCAGAATAGCCGTGAGACAAAAGACGGGGCTCTTCCGTAAGCCGCGCAAACCGAGGAAGAAATCCCGATACCAACCTTCCAGAATCGTCATAACGTCCTGATCGTGTACTCTCTCGATAATGGCTGGCATACGGCCGAGCCGGAGACGGGCGCGGCGCTGCGCCTCCAGAGGCGTCATGCCGGCAGCGAGGTTATCCTCCGCTTGCAGTTCCGAATGGACGCGCAATTCCTCTTGGAGGTCCGAATCGCTTCGGAAGCGCCCCATGCGTCTCCAAAGCGTCGCTAACCGCTCTTTCATTGAAACCCTCCTTGGCGTCGTTATCGATCGATCAGCCGCGTTTGGTCTCCTGGAATGACGTCCAGAATGCGGATTGCGCTTAATGTGTGCTTCCAATGCACCACTAGAAACGGCGCACTCTTTCCGCCAAAGTAGAGATCCTGGCGAAAAAGGCACCAGGGCTCATGCGGCTCCACCGGTTCTCCTTTGACGGGAGAGGGGGCATCCGGTTGGTAACCAAACGCCTGAATGTCGCTGACCAATCCTGCGCGAACTTCCAGCATGCATTCAAACGGGGGACGGTCGTTTACGCGGCTGTCCCGATCAATCGTACGGACAGACTCGCGCAGAACGAGCAGATTCGGCGAATTGGAACGTGATCGAATCCGGTAATGCGCGATCGCGATGGAGCCGGAAAATTTCGACAGACAATTACGCCCTTCTTCTCCTTGCCAGGAAAGGCAATAGTTGCGGTTTGTTCGAAGCTCATCGAACCAAAAGCCGGTGCTCGAGTACCGATCGTGGAACTCAACACTCATTCGTATATCCCACTCGCCGCTGGCGAAATGGTAAACCGTCTCGCTTTTCAGTCGATTTGAAAACGCCAGCGGAGCGCCAAACCCTATCCCAGTCCACAGAAAACATCTTCTGTTGAAGTTTTGTATGTGGTGCATGGCCGCTGGTCAGAGATGCAGTCTCGGTTCCAAAACAGGCCGGCCCCGCCGAGCCTTGCGGATCAAGCAGTTCGGGCGCTCGTTTGCGTCGAAATGAGCTTATAGACTTCGGTATTGGGACATCGGTTGTTCAGTTTCGATACACATAGTAGATTGACTACCTATAAGGTGTCTACCATTTTAACTGATAGTATGGAGTGACGGAATTAAATGCCGAAGAAGCAAGAGACCAAGCTCGATCTGCTGCAAGGGACGCTGGACATGATGGTGATGCGGATGCTGCTGGCCGGGCGTGCGAACGGTTACGAAATTGCGCGAGTCATCGAGCGGCTGTCCGGCGACGTACTGGAAGTGGACCACGGCTCGTTATACCCGGCGCTCCATCGCCTGGAGAAGAGTGGAATGGTTTTGGGTAAATGGGAAACGTCCTCCACCAATCGTCGTGCGCGCTATTACCGGCTGACCGCAGCCGGGAGAAAGCGGCTCAGTGTTGAACAATCGAAATGGGAACAGATGGCCGCAGCCATTACTCGCGTCATGCGCCCAGCGTGATATAGAACCTTTCACTGAAGGTCGCCGGCGCCCGGTTATAAAGGAGTAGCGAATGCTTCTGCCGGCACGAAGGAACCTTGGCGCTCTCGGCGTTGTCGCGCTGGCTGCCACGTTGCTTGCCGCGAATGGTGGTAGCGAGGCGGCGCACACTCGCCGCGTAACGCAGACTCACGGAGCGAGACGATACTCGTTTCGAACCGTGCATGTGTATCCGCACGAGGCATCCGCATTCACTCAGGGATTGGAGTATCGCGGCGGATTTCTATACGAAGGCACAGGAATTGCGGGGCGATCCACGCTTCGCAAGGAGAAACTGGAGACCGGCGAGGTGGTTGAAGAAGTGAGCCTTGCGCCGGACCTGTTCGGGGAAGGCATCACTGTCATCAATCAACACATAGTTCAGCTCACGTGGCAGACTCATCTCGGATTTGTATACGATCAGGCGAGCTTTCGGAAACTGCGCAGTTTCACTTACACGGGTGAAGGTTGGGGACTCGCCAATGACGGCAAGGTCATCTATATGAGCGATGGAACGTCCGAGATTCGCTGTCTGGATCCGCTGACGCTGAGCGAACAGCGGCGGATTACGGTTCATGACGGGAATCAGCCTGTGACGGAGTTGAACGAACTGGAGTGCGTCCGAGGGGAAATCTACGCGAACGTCTGGCATTCGAATCGGATTGCGCGAATCAAGCCAGCGGATGGCGCCGTGATCGGCTGGATCGATTTGTCGGGGCTGGTTTCAGGGCTAGACCTCCACGACGAAGAAGCTGTGCTCAATGGAATTGCATACGACTCGATGGGTGACCGGCTGTTTGTGACGGGGAAACTGTGGCCCAAGCTGTTCGAGATTAAGCTGGTTTCGAGCAAGTGAGTTCGCGGGGTTCGTAGGTGGTCCTCTGATGAGAATCTGGTGTGACGTTCGGAGCGCGACACGAGCGCTTTTGAAGAGTCCCGGCGTGACCGTGGTTGCCGTCTCCACGTTGGCGCTGGGGATTGGCGCGAATACGGCCATTTTCAGTTTGCTGAACGCGCTGGTGTTGCGGTCCCTTCCAGTACCCCATCCCGAACAACTGGTCGCCTTAGCGACTACAATTCCCGATAACGTGAACGGCGACGAGCCCTTCAGTCTGCAAATGTTCGATGAGCTGAGCCGCGGACAAGAAGTGTTTTCGCAACTATTTGCCTGGAACGGCGGCGGGATGAATACGTTCGAAGCAGATGGACGATATTTTACGGCGTCGCTCGCGGAGGTTTCCGGGAACTATTACCCGGCGATGCAGATTTCTCCGCTGCTCGGGCGATACATCGGGCCGAGCGATGTGGCGTTGGGCAGCGGCACGTCCAATGCGGTCGCGGTCGTCAGCTATCGCGCCTGGCGCGACTGGTATCACGGCGATGCGAACATCCTCGGCAAGACGATCCGAATTGGAGATCATCATCCGTTCACTGTGATCGGCGTGGAGCCGGAGGGTTACTCAGGTCTAATTATCGATGGGTCGACGGATGTCACGGTGCCGATACTCGCGCTACCGCAATCAGGCGCGAGGAGTTTGCGCGATCCCGTGCTGCTGTGGCTCAGACTCTACGGACGGGTGAAGCCCGGAGTAACTCTAGCGCAGGCGCGCGCCAGCATAGGACTGCTGTGGCCGCGGATTCTGGAGACGACTCGGCCGCCCGATTATGAAGGCGAGAAGCGGGCGCGGTTCTTTGCGCGCCGTATCACCGTCGACCCCGCGGCCACCGGCGTGTCGTTTCTGCGTAAGCGCTTTTCGTATGCACTGCGGGTGCTGTTGGGACTTGTGGGTGCAGTGCTGTTGATCGCGTGCCTAAACCTGGCGAATCTGACGTTGGCACGAGCGGCGGCGCGAACACATGAATCGGGTGTTCGAGAGGCGCTGGGAGCAAGCGCCTGGGAGCTGGTACGGCAACCACTGATGGAAAGTTTGCTGTTGTCGTTTTCGGGTGCGCTGCTGGGTCTGGCACTGGCGTATTGGGGCAGCCGCGCGCTATTGCAAATTGCCTGGACAGGATTGGTAACAACGCCGTTGAGCACAGCACCGGATGCTCGCGTGCTTGCATTTACGGCGGCCGCGGCGATCCTCAGCGCACTGCTGTTCACGGTGGCACCGGGGTGGCATGCGGCGCGAACCGACCCAATGGAAGCGTTGCGGCAGCAGACCCGATCCGTGCGCGGCGGCTCATCGACAGCAGGGAAAACTTTGCTGGTGGCGCAGATGGCATTGTCGCTCATGCTCGTGGCCGGGGCATTGCTATTCGGGCGAACATTGGACCGGCTGCACACGGTAGATGCGGGATACCAGCGAGATCATTTGCTGACGATGATGCTGTATCCGCAGGCGGGGCATCGATCCAACTCGTACTCGAGTGCGTACTACCGGCAAGTTGCCGAAGCAATGCAGCGATTGCCGGGCGTGGAGAGCGCGAGCTTCTCCGGCGCTGCACCAGCTGACGAGTTCGAGAGCTTCGAACAAGTCTACGGTTCATTAAGCGGAGCGCCGGTCGAAGCGATACCCGAGTTTGTGGGACCGGGTTTCTTTCACGTCGCGGGCATGCACTTACTGAGTGGCCGCGAGTTTAGCTGGCAAGACGATGAGCGCGCTCCGCAGATTGCGATTATCAGCCAGAGCCTGGAGGAAAGACTCTTCGGGCATGCCGATGCAGTGGGCCGGACTGTTTACCTGGGCCCCCATGCGCGCGCGTTGCCGTTGCAGATCGTCGGGGTGGTGAACAGCGCGAGCCTGTGGAAGGTGGAGAGTGTTCATCCGCCGGCGATCTACCGGCCGCTTGCACAGTATTTCCAGGATGCCCAGCCGCTATTGGACATACGAACTACGGTTGACCCACGCAGCATCAAGACGGAGGCCGAGCGCGCGCTTCGTTCTTTGGGACGCCAGTATTCGCTGCGCACGATGACCGTCGAGGA
>JAVKSW010000082.1:0-8753 GCA_039583505.1 Bryobacteraceae bacterium
CTGGTGTATCCGGCAGCGAACGTCGCCAATAAGAACCCGAATATCTATCTGAACCAACTGGGAACCAATTACGATCTCGCGTCGTGGCCCTGGGTCAATGAGCTGGAAACCTGGACCATCCAAGACAACCTGACGATGACACACGGGGACCATACCTTCACTTTCGGTGGCATGTGGATGCACTTCAACAAACAGCAGGATCTGTTTGGGCCCACGCAAGGAGCTTTCACTTTCAACGGTACATACACTGGAAACGGCAAGACGGGCCCCGGCGCCACCGGCAGCGACGTCGCGGACTTCATGCTGGGGGGCGCCTTCGAGTTTCAGCAGTTGCAGCAGCAGACCGAGCCGAATTATCTCAGCCGGAGTGGCGCGCTGTGGGCGAACGACAGCTGGAAAGCATCATCCAGACTAACCATTACGCTCGGCGTGCGCTGGGACGCGTTTCCCCATGCCTACACGCAGAAAAATGACGTCTCGTCGTTTTATGTCAATCTGTACAATCCGGCACAAGCCCCAATAGTTAACAGCAAGGGCCAAATTATCGCCGGATCGGGTAACCTTCTGGACGGCCTCGGTATAGCTGGTCAGAACGGCATCCCGCGCGGCCTAGTTCAAAATCACTGGGCTCTGTTTGAGCCCAGAGTCGGCATAGCCTGGCGGCCTTGGGACGACAATACCGTTTTGCGCGCAGGCTACGGTCTTTACTATGAACGCGTGCAGGGAAACGACATTTACAACGTAGCCCCGAATCCTCCGTTCAGTAGCACGGCAACCATTTTCAACACGCAGCTCAGTAATCCCGGCGGTGGAACCGGGGCTATTCTGCCGTCGAGCTTGACCGTCTATGATCCGGCTTATCCGACTTCCAACACCCAGCAATACAACTTCGGCATCCAACACTCATTTGCCAGGAGTGTTGTCACCGATGTATCGTATGTCGGAACCAAGGGCACTCATCTTTCCGACACGCGTAACATCAACCAGCCATTTCCTTCGGGCGCCGCGCAGGTTCTGGCCGGAACCGCCAACGTGAATCAAGTGCGGCCCTATCTTGGATACGGAAACATCAATGAGTACTACAACGGCGGCAATTCAAGTTACAATGCATTGCAGGCCAGCCTAAGAAGCGATTCCTGGCACGGCTTAACCTTACAGGCGTCTTATACGTACTCCCACGCCATTGACGATGTCAGCGGCGACGTTCCACCAAATGCGCATCAAAATGCTTATGCGGCTTACCTGGAATACGGGAACTCCGTTTATGACCGGACCCAGATGCTTATTCTGAGTTACGTGTATAACATTCCAGCACCATGGTCGCGAGCGTTAGCTAAAGCGGTCTTGGGGAACTGGCAGCTGTCGGGCATTTCCACGTTTGAAACCGGCGTGCCCATCAACATCACACTTTCCGGTGATAACGCTGGAATAGGAGGCGCCCCTTACCGGCCGGATTTGATCGGTAATCCGGCGATTGGCGGCGGCTCGCGCCAGGTCTGGTTTAACCCGGCTGCGTTTGCCCAGCCCGCTCGGGGTCTGTTCGGCAATGCGGGCCGGGATGTCGTCCGTGGAGCGGGAATTAACAATACCGACGCCTCGCTTTTCCGGAACTTCCCAGGTATTTTAAAGCTTGAGAGCAGCAGCCTACAAATTCGGGCGGAGTTCTACAACGTTTTCAACCAGGTCAACTTCGCCACCTTCGGAACTACCTTCGGGGCGCCGAATTTCGGACAGGCGATCTCCGCCAGAGACGCCCGTACGATCCAGCTCGGCGCGGTATTGTCTTTTTAAGCGCTGCTCGCTTTCTATCCTCGTAACCGTGGCTGTGGGGACGGGAGGTGCGTTCCGAGCGGCCGCCCAAACCGCCGAACAGATCAATCGACAAGCCAGCGGCGACCTGGCCGCGGGTAAACTGGATGCCGCGCTCTCCGAGTTGCAAGGCGCGGCCCGGCGCTTTCCCACAGACAAACGCATCGAATTTAATCTCGGCTTGGCGCTGGTGCGGAAAGGTCGGCTGAAGGAGGCGATTCCGCCGCTGCGGAGCGCGTCCGAGGATCCCAATCTCGCGGGGGAAGCGCATTACGCCCTTGGCGCCGACTACTTCGAAAGCAAGCAGTACGATCAAGCTATCGCGGAACTCCGCGGCTTGCAAAACACCGAGCGCGCCGACCGTGTGCTCTATATCGTGGAGGAGAGCAACCGCCGGACAGGCCACATCGAGGACGCCAAGAACGCCTTTCACGAACTGCTCACGCGGTTTCCGGATTCGGCCTGGACCCACTACCTGATGGGCACTGCTTATGAAGATGCGCAGCAGTTGGACAAGGCCGTGGAGGAGTACAAGCTGGCGCTCGAAAAGGATCCTCGGATTCCGAACGCCAACTTCGCGATCGGATACGTTTACTGGCGGCAGCAAGACATGGACGAGGCCCGGGAGTGGCTGCAAAAGGAAGCGCTTTCAGGCTGCCATGCCTTAGCGAATTACTACCTGGGAGAAATCGCTCGAACCGAAGGCGATTTACCCAAAGCGGAAGCTCTCTATCGCCGCGCGCTCCAATGCGATCCCTCCAATAGCAATGCGCACTTGCGTCTGGGCATCGTGCTCGGGGATCGGAGGCGCTATCCGGAGGCGATCGGCCAATTGAAGGAAGCCATCCGCCTGGACCCAAGCGGATCGTCGGCTCACTACCATCTCGCGACAGTGTATAGGCAGATGGGGCGCACGGCCGATGCGCAAACGGAGTATCGCAAGGTTCGCCAACTGCAGTCCGCGCCCGATAAAGGCGTGGACGTCACTGGGGGAATCAAACGTTGAAGCGCCGGCGCCTGCTGCGACGGCTATGGCTGGCAGGCTGGCTTTGCTTGACGCTCCACCTGCTTCGCGCCGCGGACTATGTCGGGTACCAGGCGTGCGCCGAGTGCCATCGGGCGCGGGCTGCAATGCAAGCCGCCTCCCATCATGCCCACTCTCTGCGGCCGATTGAAGGCAGTCTGGTCGGGATGACGTTGCTCAGGGATGGACACTCGCCCGATCACCGGTTACGGTACGAAGCGAGCGGCGATACGATCGTCGTGCACGAGGATGGCGTACCGGAGAGTACCGTCCTGGAGTGGGCCTTCGGAGCCGGTGCGCAAGGAAGTACGCCGGTGGGTCACCTCGGCGAGCAATTCGTGGAGCATCGTTTTTCGTACTACGCGCGCATCCAGGATTTAGCGCCGACCTTTGGGCACCCGCCTCACGTGAGCACGCGCTTCGCCGAACTCGGACTGCTGCAAGACAAGCGCACGATTTTCCACTGTTTCAACTGTCATGCCACAGGCGTGCGGCAGGGCCCCAGCGGACCGGAGTTGACCGGTATGTTTCCGGGCGTGCAATGCGAGCGTTGCCACGGCCCCGGCAGCTCCCATATTCGGGCGGCGAAAGACGGAGCCTCGCCGGAAGCGGTGCGGAGAGAAGTGGTGAATCCGGGGCGCCTGCCGGTAAAAGTGCAGATCGAGATGTGCGGGGAATGCCATCGTCTGCCGACACCCGATATGGGCGACAAGCCCGAACTCGAGAATCCCGTGAATGTCCGGTTCGCTCCGATCGGTTTGTTAGCGAGCCGCTGTTTTCGCGCGACTGGGACGCTTTCCTGCCTCACCTGCCATGATCCGCACGAAGATGCGCGGCCCCTGAGCGATTTCTCTTATTCCGAGAAATGTTTGGTGTGTCATGGCGGCGATCACAAACCAGTGCGGCTCTGCCGACGGACGGAGAGGCAGAACTGCCTGCCGTGCCACATGAAGCAAGCCTCGCTGGGCCTGTATTTGCGATTCACGGATCATCGCATCCGGGTTTATTAGAGTAAGGGCGGAAATGCAGCGGGTGTGTTTCCGAACAGCAGTTTAAGCCTAAAAACTAAATCCGACATTGCGTTACGGATCCAGGCGCTGCAGTGCCGCCGAGTGTGTTGATTTGCGTGGGCAAGCGGAACGTGAAAGTGCTTCCGAGACCCTCATCGCTTTCGACGGTAAGCTCTCCACCCATCTGTCGAGCAAGCCGCAGGCAGATGGTGAGCCCCAAGCCTGTGCCGCCGTACTTGCGCGTGGTAGACCCGTCGGCCTGGCGGAACGGTTCGAATACTGCTTCCAGGTGTTGCTTCGCTATGCCGATTCCCGTATCCCGCACCTCAAAGCGAACGTCATCGCGTGGAGCGTCGAGGGATACGTGCAGCCGAATGGACCCACGCTCCGTAAATTTCACCGCGTTGGTTAACAAGTTGGTAACCACCTGTTGAACGCGCAATGGATCGCCCTCAATGGTCTTCGGCACATCCGAGTCGATTTCGACGTCGAATTCCAGTCCTTTATTGTGCGCACGGACAGCCAACGGCGCGGTCGCAGTTTGGACGAATTCACGAACGCCAAAAGGCAGGCATTCCAGCGTGAGGCCACCCGCCTCGATTTTTGAAAAGTCCAGGACGTCGTTGACCAGAGCGAGTAAGGACTTGGCTGAGGCAGCCACAAGCTGCAGATATTCCTGTTGTTCGGCGCTCAACGCGGTGTGAAGCGTCAAGTCGGTCATTCCAATTACACCGTGTAAAGGCGTTCTGATTTCGTGGCTGATATTAGCTAGAAATTCGTCCTTGGCGCGGTTACTCTGCTGCGCCTTTTCGAGCAGCTCTTCGATCTGGCGCTTCTGCCGCACCACCGTTTCCTTTTCGCGGCGGATTTCCCGCGTTCGCAGCATGACCGCGAGGGCGAGTTCGTTGCGCTGCTCCAGCATTCTTTTCAATCGGCCGCGCCAGCGACGGATAACGATGAGGATGGCAAGGACCAGCGCTCCCGTTCCCGCAACAGCTATTTCGTGCAGATAGGACTGAGGCAAGAGAGCGGAAAATTGCAAAACGCCGTAGGTCCGCGTCAGGACGGGAACTAGGACGAGCATGGAAACCGTCGAAAGCCACGCCGATTTGTGATGGTGCGTACGGAATTCACCTTACTAGCCGCTTGGTCACTTATAGCTCGTATCGCCCAACTTTCATGCATCCTCTAATCGAGAAGCAGAAGCCGGCTTAGTTGCGCCTGTAAACTAAAGGATTGACAATCCGAAAAGGCGCGGAGTCTCGATCACAATTCATGAAAATTTGCTACTTCGATGCATTCTCGGGCATCAGCGGCGATATGACGGTCGGCGCGCTGGTGGACGCCGGCGCGGATTGGAATGCGCTAGAGGCCACGCTTCATAGCCTGCACCTAGACGCCTCGTTTCGAATCGAGAAGACAAAACGCAAAGGCATCGCGGCATCCAGATTCGTAGTGGAAAGCTCGGATCAGAAGAAACACCGGCATCTGCCGCAAATCGAAAGCATCATCGGCTCGGGGAAACTATCCGAGACAAGCCGAAGGAACGCCTTAGCCGTTTTCCGACGTTTAGGGGACGCGGAAGCGAAAGCGCACGATGTCTCGATGGAGAAGGTTCATTTCCATGAGGTAGGGGCGGTCGATTCAATTTGCGACATCGTCGGCGCGTGCGCCGCACTGGATCTACTCGGCGTGACGGAGGTCTGGAGTTCTCGTATTAATGTGGGCAGCGGTACGGTGAATACCGAGCATGGCGTTCTGCCGGTACCGGCGCCAGCCACGACACATCTGCTGAAAGACCGACCGATTTACTCCGCCGGGCCGGAAACTGAGCTGACCACGCCGACGGGGGCGGCACTCATCAGCACGCTGGCGGTAGAGTTCGGAGGCGTACCCGCGCTTCGCGTGCTATCGCAGGGCTTCGGGGCAGGCGAAAAGGATTTTCCCACGCAAGCCAACGTGCTGCGCGTGCTGATCGGCGAACGAGTCGATGCACCGGAATCCACTTCTGTCAGTGTCTTGGAAGCAAATATCGACGATTCCACGCCGCAGGTTCTCGGTTACACCATGGAACGCCTGTTTGAAGCGGGTGCGTTGGACGTGACGCTCACGCCTATTCTCATGAAGAAGAACCGCCCAGGAACGCTCGTGTCCGTGATCGCAGCGCCAGAACGCGCTGAGGAACTGGCTGCCATTTTGTTTGCGGAGACGACAACACTGGGGCTTCGCGTAATGCAGGCGGAGCGCCGCGTATTGGCGCGCAAGATCGCGACGGTAGAGACGTCGTATGGGAAGTTACGCGTGAAGTACACCGACACGGGCGCGTTCGCGCCTGAATATGACGACTGCCGCAAGGCCGCGCGCGAAAGAGGCGTTCCGCTTCGCGACGTGATTGCCGAGGCGAACGACGCGTTCCGCAGGCACGTCGCTTCCTAACCTAACAATGAGCCAAGGCAAGTACTATCTCACTACGCCCATTTACTATGTGAATGCGGCGCCACACATCGGCACAGCTTATTGCACGTTTACTGCCGATCTGATCAAGCGCTTCAAACAGCAGCGCGGTTACGAGCCTGTAGTGTTGACGACAGGCTCAGACGAGCATGGCCAGAAAGTGGAGCGAGCCGCGAAAGCGGCCGGAAAGACTCCGGAAGAATATGCGACCGCGATCGCCAACGAATTCGTTGCCCAGTGGCAGACGCTCGGCATTTCGTACGACCACTTCATCCGGACTTCCGACCCGAAACACTTCGCGGTGGTCCGGGATCTGTTCGATCGCTCTCAAAAGAATGGATACATCTACAAAGGCTCCTACACCGGCCAGTACTGCTTTTTCGATGAGCTCTACGTCAACGATGCGAAACCGGGCGATCCCTGCCCGGATTGCGGGAGGCTCACTGAAACCGTAACGGAGGAGAATTACTTCTTCAAGTTGTCCGCGTTTCAAGACAAATTGCTCGACCTTTACGATCGCGAGCCGGGGTTCATTCAACCCGAGACGCGCCGTAACGAGCTGATCGCTTTCGTTAAGAAGGGGCTGAACGATTTATCGATCACCAGGACGACGATCAATTGGGGGATTCCCGTTCCGGTTGAAGGCAAACACGTTTTTTACGTGTGGTTCGATGCGCTCATTTCGTACATGAGCGCGGTTGAGAAGCAGGGTTTATGGCCCGCCGATCTGCATCTGATCGGCAAGGACATTCTGCGTTTTCACGCGATCTATTGGCCGGCATTTTTAATGGCCGGCGAATTGCCGCTGCCCAAAAAAGTGTTCGCGCATGGCTGGATTCTGGTGCAGGAAAGCAAGATGAGCAAATCGCGCGGCAATGTTGTGCGCCCGAGCCCGATTGCGCACGTGATGGGCAATGGCAACGAGCTCGCAGGCGCGGATGCGCTCCGTTATTTTCTGTGGCGCGAAATCCCCTTCGGACAGGACGGGAATTTCAGCTACGATGCGCTGATCGATCGCTACAACGCGGATCTCGCAAACGGCATCGGCAATCTCGCGAGCCGTACGCTGGCTATGCTGCATCAGCACTTCCAGGGCAACGTTCCGGAATCTAAAGGCGACGAGGCGGTCGCCCGAAGCGCGCTTGAAACTACGGATGCGGTGGTCGCGTCTTTTAACGCTTTCGATTTCACACGCGGCATCGAGGCGGCGCTTGCCTTTGTCTCGCAGATAGATAAGTTCATAGTGGAGCAGGCTCCGTGGAAGTTGGCGAAGCAGCGCGGAACTGATGCGAGCGCGGAGGCGGCGCTGGCCACTGCTCTGTACACGGCGGCGGAGAGCCTGCGGTTCATCTGCATCTGGTTGTACCCGGTGATGCCTACCTCGATGGGCAAGATTTGGGAACAACTCGGCATGACCGTACCGCTCGATCAGGTTCGCACTCGCGATCTGGCGTGGGGGCAATTGCCGCGGCATCAGCCGATCCACAGACCGGAGGCGGTGTTTCCGCGGATTGACGCAAAAGTAGCGATCGAAAAAATGCAACAGCTCGAGATTGTGGAGAAAGACCGGCAGAACGCGGTGCTTGGCAAGACGCCGGAGGCGGCACAGCCGCCAGCGCAGGCGCGCGGCTCAGCGGGTGAGGCGGATCTCATATCGATTGACGACTTCTCGCGAGTCGATCTCCGCGTCGGCGAAGTTAAGTTCGCGGAGAACGTCAAAGGCGCCGACAAGCTTCTCCATCTGAAAGTAGACATCGGCGAGCCCGAACCCCGCACCATCGTCGCGGGAATTGCGCTCAAGTACAAACCGGAAGAGCTGGTGGGCCGCAAGATTGTGATTGTTGCGAATCTGCAGCCCCGTAAGTTGCGGGGGTTGACGTCGCAGGGGATGATTGTCGCGGCAAGCCTCGAAGGGGGAGTGCCCGTGCTCGCTGGATTTCACGAAGACGTACCGGTTGGGACACGGCTGAAATAAACGCGGTGCAACTGGTCGATTCCCATTGTCACCTGGACGATAAACAATTCGAACACGACCGCGCGGCTGTCCTCGAACGAGCGCGGGAAGCGGGATTGAAGTATATGCTGACGATCGGCACGGGCGAGGGACCGCCCGATCTCGAAGCAGCTGTTCGCCTGGCCGATGCGTATTCATTCGTGTTCGCTACTGCCGGCGTTCATCCCAATGATGCGGCCAAGGTAGACGGCAATACGTTCCATCATCTGGAGCGTTTGCTCGCGCATCCTAAGGTGCTGGCCATCGGCGAGATCGGCCTGGATTACCACTGGGGCGTTCCCAAGGAGACGCAGTTACCCGTGTTTATTCGGCAGCTCGAGCTTGCGGCGAAAGCTCGAATGCCGGTGGTGATTCACACTCGCGACGCTTGGGTCGACACGATGGATGTTCTGAGGCAACGTTGGGCGCCGACGGGCCTCGCGTGCCTCATGCATTGCTTCAC